>NZ_JACADT010000469.1:0-4310 GCF_013421635.1 Streptomyces sp. UH6
GGCGGACGCCGAGACCCGGATCGTCCGCGGCGACGCGGCCGACGGCGCGTTCACCGTGTTCGGCGTGGCCCGGGGCCGCCTGGTCGCCGCCGCGGCGATCGACCGCCCCCGCGACATCCAGGCCGCCCGCCGCCTGATCGGGCGTGAACTGCCCGTCGACGCCGCCTCCCTCGCCGATCCCGCCACCGACCTGCGCAAGCTCCTGCGCGCCCGACCCGTCCGGGAGGAACGATGACCGCCCCCGAGACCGAACCCTCCGCCGAGCACGCCGCCGAACCCCTCGCCGAGCCCTCCGCCGGGACGGCCGTCTCCGTGGAGGACATGCTGCTCCACTTCGAGGTGCGGCAGCTCTACACCCTCGAGGCCCACCTGCTCGACGAGCACCGCTACGCCGACTGGCTGGAGCTGCTCACCGACGACCTGCACTACTGGGCTCCGGTGCGCACCAACCGCCTGCGCCGTCAGCAGTCCCTGGCGAACGGCGGTCCGGGCGAGGTGGCGATCTTCGACGAGACCAAGGCCAGCCTGGAGTGGCGGATCCGCCGCTTCGACTCCGGCATGGCCTGGGCCGAGGACCCGCCGTCGCGCACCCGCCACCTGGTCACCAACATCGCGGTACGCCCCGACGGGAACGCCGGCGAGTACGTCGCCGAGTCCGCGTTCCTCTGCTACCGCAACCGCCTCGAGCGCGAGGTCGACCTCTACGCCGGCGGCCGCACCGACCTGCTCCGCCGTGACGAGCGGGGCCGGCTGAGGATCGCCCGCCGCCACATCCTCCTCGAGCAGAACGTCCTGCTCGCGAAGAACATCAGCACCTTCCTCTGAGCCGCGGGAGCAGCCATGACCGACGTTCCGCTGACCCACCACACCGTCGAGACGACCCTCGGCGCCGTCTCCGTCTCCGAGGCCGGCCAGGGCCCCGTCCTGGTGATGCTGCACGGCGGCGGCCCGGGCGCCTCCGCCGTCGCCAACTACCACCAGAACCTGGCCCAGCTGACCCGGCACTTCCGGGTGGTCCTGCCCGACCAGCCCGGCTTCGGCGGCAGCTACCGGCCCACCCAGGAGGACCTGGACGCCCGCTCGATCACCGAGATCACCGTCGACGCCCTGCTGCAGACCCTCGACGCGCTGGGTGTCGACCGGTTCTTCCTGCTCGGCAACAGCCTCGGCGGCGCGGCCGCGCTCTCCCTGGCGATGACCGCGCCGCAGCGGGTCGAGAAGCTGGTCCTGATGGCGCCCGGCGGCGGCTGGCTGCCGTTCGGCCCGGCGCCCACCGAGGGCCAGAAGGCGATGTTCCGCTATTACAACGGCGAAGGCCCGACGGTGAGGAAGATGCGGGACTTCATCCGCGTCATGACCGCCGAGCCCAAGAAGTGGGAGGACACCGTCCAGGCCCGCTACGAGGCCTCCCTGGACGCGTCGCACATCGAGTTCTACCACCGCTACAACGCCGCCTTCGCCAAGCGGCACGGCATGGACCCGCTCTGGCGCGACCTGCACGAGGTGAAGTGCCCGACCCTGCTGCTGTGGGGCCGCGACGACCGGACCATCACCCTCGACGGCGCCCAGCTGATGCTGCACCGCATCCGCGACGTCCAGCTGCACGTCTTCGGCAACTGCGGCCACTGGGTGCAGCTGGAGCGGCAGTCCGAGTTCGAGCGCCACGTCACCGACTTCCTCGGCGGCCTGGCGTGAGCGCGGCGGCACCGGGCACCGACGGCCCGCACACCGAGGCCCCGCGCACCGAGGCCCCGCGCACCGGCGGCTGGCTGCGGGGCGACACCGCGCTGATCACCGGCGGCGCCTCCGGCCTCGGCCGCGCCGTCGCCCTGCGCTACCTCGCGGAGGGCGCGGACGTCGTCCTGCTCGACCGGGACGCCGACCGGCTGAAGGAGGTCGAGGAGGCCGCGGGTCCGGTGTACGCGGACCGGATCCTCACCACCACCGGCGACGTCCGCTCCCCGGACGACCTGCACGCGGCCGTCGCCGCCGCGGTGGACCGCTTCGGCAAGCTCGACGTCCTGGTGCCCAACGCCGGCATCTGGGACTACCACCGCAGCGTCACCCGGCTCGACGGGCACGCCCTCGCCACCGCCTTCGACGAGATCTTCGGGGTCAACGTCAAGGGCTACCTGCTGGCCGTGGAGGCGGCCTGGCGGGAGCTGGTGAGGACCCGCGGCTCGATCGTGATGACGCTGTCCAACTCCTCCTTCCACACCAACGGCGGCGGCCCGCTGTACACCGCCAGCAAGCACGCCTGCCTCGGCCTCGTCCGCGAGTTCGCCTACGAACTCGCGCCCCGGGTCCGGGTCAACGGCGTCGCCTGCGGCGGCATGCGCACCCAGCTGCGCGGCCCGGAGAGCCTCGGGCTGCAGGACCGTTCACTGGAGGCGTCCTTCGCCCGGCGCGACGAGGCCCGCGCCCGGGGCGAGGATCTGCCGATGATCCCGCTGTACGAGTCCGGCGTGGAGCCGGAGGACTTCACCGGTTCCTACGTCCTGCTCGCCTCCCGCCGCGACGCCGGGAACATCACCGGCGCGGTCCTCCCGGTCGACGGCGGCATCGCCGTCCGCGGCTTCGGCCACCCGGCGGGCGGCGCCGGACTCTGACGCCGCCCGGCCGCCGCCGCCCCGCCCACCACCGTCCCCCCACGCACACGCCACGCCAAGCCACGCCATGAGCACCGAAGGAGCCGTCCATGGCACAGGTCGACATCAGCCCGGCCACCGCGCTGTACCGCCGCGCGCGCTACGCCCCCGCCGGCATCGCCCTCGTCGAAGAGGAGCAGGAGATCACCGCGGCCGCACTGGCCGACTCGGTGCGGCGCCTGGCCCGAGGACTGGCGGAGGGCGGGGTGCGGCGCGGTGACCGCGTCGCCTACCTCGGTCTGAACAGCGCCGACTTCTTCCGGACGATGCTCGCCGCGCACCACCTGGGCGCGGTGTACGTCCCGCTCAACTTCCGTCTCGCCGCCGACGAGATCCGCCACATCCTCACCGACTGCGGCGCCCACACCCTGGTCGCCGAGGAGGGCCACCGCGAGATCGCCGAGTCCGTCCTCGACGAGACCCCGGTGCGCCGACGGGTCCTGGCGGGCACCGCCGCCGCGGACGGCGCGGCCGCCTCCTGGCGCGCCCTGGCCGACCTGACCGCCTCGGAGTGCTCCGACCGGGACCCGCAGCCGTGCGGCGAGGACGACCTCGCGGTCCTGATGTACACCTCCGGCACCACCGGGCGCCCCAAGGGCGTGATGCTCACCCACGGCAACGTGTGGTGGAACGCGGTGAACGTGGACGGCATGGTGGACACCCGCCCGCACGACGTGAACCTGGCGGTGGCCCCGCTGTTCCACATCGGCGGCCTCAACGCGCTCACCCTGCGGGCGCTGGTGCGCGGCGGCACGGTCGTGGTGCGCCGCCGTTTCGACGCCGGCCGCACCCTGCGGGACATCGCCCGGTACCGCGTCGACTCGCTGTTCGCGGTCCCCGCCATGTTCGCGGACCTGTCCCAGCACCCCGACTTCGCCACGGCGGACCTGGCGTCGCTGCGGGCGTGCATCGTGGCCGGGGCCGCCGTGCCGCCGCGGCTCATCCGCGTCTGGGCGGACGCCCACGGCGTGATGCTCCAGCAGGCGTGGGGCATGACGGAGACGGCGCCGTTCGCCACCTACCTGCCCGCCGAGCACACCCTCGGCAAGACCGGTTCGGCCGGCATCCCGATGCCGTTCACCGACCTCTGCCTGAAGAACCCGGTCACCGGCGAGCAGGTCGTCACGCCGATGGAACGCGGCGAGATCTGCGTCCGCGGCGCCAACGTGACGCCCGGCTACTGGGACGACCCGGCCGCCACCGCGGCCTCCTTCGACTCCGCGGGCTGGTTCCACTCCGGCGACATCGGCTACCTCGACGAGGACGGCTACCTGTACGTGGTGGACCGGCTCAAGGAGATGATCATCTCCGGCGGGGAGAACGTGTACCCGGCCGAACTCGAGCGGGTGCTGGCCGAGTTCCCCGGCGTCACGGAGGCCGCCGTGGTGGGTGTGCCGGACGTCAGATGGGGCGAGACCGTGGTCGCCGTGATCACCTGTGCGGCGGGCACCCCCGCGCCGACCGTGGAGCAGGTCCGCGAGTTCGCCGGCCGGTACCTCGCCCGCTACAAACTGCCCACCCGCGTCATCGTCGTCGACGAACTCCCGCGCAACGCCAGCGGGAAGCTCGCCAAGGCGCCGCTGCGGTCCCTCGCGGCCGGCGACTGAGAGGAGTCCCCCGTGCACCACGCCGCCGTCCCCCCGCCGCCGCTCCCCGCCGCCG
>NZ_JACADT010000047.1:0-14866 GCF_013421635.1 Streptomyces sp. UH6
GCCGCCCAGCCGGACGTCGACCACGCGTCCGTCGGTCAGGCGCGCTCCGCAGAGCAGCAGTGCCGCCGGTTCGGCGGGACCGGGCGTGGAGGAGGGCGACGGGTTGGGCTGCTGGGGAGGCGGCTGGCTGTCGGACATCGCGTTCCTGAGGGTCCGGATCCGGGTGCGGCTGCGGGAGGGCGCCGGCGGCGGCCTCGGGAGAGGAAACGATTACGTGGTGTGACCGACCCTAGGGCGGCGACTCGCCGACCCCCGGGAGGAGCGCAATAGTCGTACCGGCGTGGTGCGGCCCGGGGCGGGGCCCGCGGAGCGGGGGCGAGGACGGGGCGGGAGGGGCTCGGCGGGGCGTGGCTCCGGCCGGCCGAGGGCTCTTCGGGACATCCCGGCGCAGGACGCCGGGAAACGGATTTGGGGGATCGGCGGGCGACCGTGTAATGTCTTCCTCGCTCGCCCCAATAGCTCAGTCGGTAGAGCGTCTCCATGGTAAGGAGAAGGTCTACGGTTCGATTCCGTATTGGGGCTCAGGTGAGAGAGGTTCCCGTCGCAAGACGGGAACCGATCGATCCGCAGCGGTGTAGCTCAGTCGGTAGAGCAAGCGGCTCATAATCGCTGTGTCACCGGTTCAAGTCCGGTCACCGCTACTCTTAGTAGCCGATTGCGGGGTCGGTCCTTCGGTCGGCTACTATTTTTCTGTCTGCGTTAGTTCGTCCCATCCGTTCGTCAAGGAGCACTTCACGTGGCTGCCACCGACGTCCGCCCGAAGATCACGCTGGCCTGCGTGGAGTGCAAGGAGCGGAACTACATCACCAAGAAGAACCGGCGTAACAACCCGGATCGCCTGGAGATGAAGAAGCACTGCCCGCGTTGCAATGCGCACACCGCGCACCGCGAGACGCGATAAACAGGCTCGTACGTGAGGCCGTCCCCGTCAGGGGGCGGCCTTTCGTCGTTCCACGACATCCGGCACGCCGTGTCGTTCTAGGGTTACCGCAGCAAGCACAGGCAGCAGGAGGTGGCGCCCATGGCGCTGGACCAGTCGTTCGTCGGGCGGACCTACCCGCCCACCGACCCCTACGAGGTCGGCCGGGAGAAGATCCGCGAGTTCGCGGCGTCCATCGGCGACGCGAACCCCGCGTACACGGACCCGGAGGCCGCCAAGGCCCTCGGCCACCCCGATGTGATCGCCCCGCCGACCTTCGTGTTCGCGATCTCGTTCAAGGCCGCCCACCGTGTGATCCACGACCCGGAGCTGGGCCTCGACTACAGCCGAGTGGTCCACGGCGACCAGAAGTTCGCCTACCGCCGCCCCGTGCGCGCCGGCGACCGGCTCACCGTGACCACCACCATCGACGCCGTCAAGTCGCTGGCCGGCAACGACATCCTGGACATCCGCGGTGACGTGCACGACGAGATGGGCGAGCTCGTGGTGACCGCCTGGACCAAGCTGGTGGCCCGCGCCGCCGAGGAGGGATGACGAGGATGACGGCCAAGGTCGCGTACGCCGACGTGGAGGTCGGCACCGAACTGCCCGCGCAGGTCTTCACCGTGACCCGCGCCACACTGGTCGAGTACGCCGGCGCGTCCGGCGACTTCAACCCGATCCACTGGAACGAGAAGTTCGCCAAGGAGGTCGGGCTGCCGGACGTCATCGCGCACGGCATGTTCACCATGGCCGAGGCGGGTCGCGTGGTCACCGACTGGGCCGGAGACCCGGGCGCGGTCGTCGAGTACGGGGTCCGCTTCACCAAGCCGGTCCCCGTCCCCAACGACGACGAGGGCGCCACGATCGAGGTCAGCGGCAAGGTCGCGGCCAAGCTCGACGACAACCGGGTCCGCGTCGACCTCACCGCCACGCACGCCGGGCAGAAGGTCCTCGGCATGTCCCGCGCGGTGGTCCGGCTCGCCTGAGCACCGCCTGGGCACCACCTGGGCACCGTCGCGCGCCGGGCGGCGGCGCCGTCATGTGCCGAGGCCGGGCGGCGGCGCCACCGCGTGCCGCCCGGCCCGCCGCGTAGGCTGGGCGGCGTGCTGGAACGACATGACGCCCCGCTCGCCCCGCTGACCACCTTCCGTCTCGGCGGGCCGGCCCGCCGGCTGATCACCGCGACCACCGACGCCGAGGTGATCGAAGCCGTCCGCGAGGCCGACGCCACCGGCACGCCGCTGCTGGTCATCGGCGGCGGGTCCAACCTGGTCGTCGGCGACAAGGGCTTCGAGGGCACCGCCCTGCACATCGCCACCAGCGGTTTCTCCCTCGACGGCACCCGGCTGGAGCTGGCCGCCGGCGAGGTCTGGTCCGCGGCGGTGGCCCGTACCGTGGACGCCGGCCTGGCTGGCGTCGAGTGCCTGTCGGGCATCCCCGGTTCGGCGGGCGCCACGCCCATCCAGAACGTCGGCGCCTACGGCCAGGAGGTCTCCTCCACCATCACCGAGGTGATCGCCTACGACCGTGCGGCCGGCGGGACCGTCGCCCTCTCCAACGAGGAGTGCGCGTTCTCCTACCGGCACAGCCGCTTCAAGGCCGACCCGGACCGCTACGTGGTGCTGCGCGTCCGGTTCGAGCTGGAGGACGCCGCGGGCATGTCCGCGCCCGTGAAGTACCCCGAGACGGCCCGGGCGCTGGGCGTCGAGGCCGGCGACCGGGTGCCGCTGGAGCTGGCCCGGGAGACGGTGCTCAAGCTGCGATCCGGCAAGGGCATGGTGCTGGACGCCGAGGACCACGACACCTGGTCGGCCGGGTCCTTCTTCACCAACCCGATCCTCACCGACGCCGCCTTCGCGGTCTTCCGCGAGCGGGTCCGCGAACGCCTCGGCGACGACGCGGCGCCCCCGGCGTACCCGGCCGGGGAGGGCCGCACCAAGACCTCCGCCGCGTGGCTCATCGACAAGGCCGGCTTCACCAAGGGCTACGGCACCGGACCGGCCCGCATCTCCACCAAGCACACCCTGGCGCTCACCAACCGGGGCACCGCCACCACCGAGGACCTGCTCACCCTCGCCCGCGAGGTCGTGGACGGGGTCCGCGCGGCGTTCGGCATCACCCTGGTCAACGAGCCGGTGATGGTGGGCGTCGGCCTCTGACCCGCCGCCGGGGCCTCATGCCGGGGTGGTCAGCCAGGTGTCGATGCCGGCCAGCAGACGGGAGCGCACCTCGGGCGGCGCGGCCGAGCCGCGGACCGACTGACGGGCCAGCTCGGCCAGCTCCGCGTCGTCGAACCCGTGGTGCCGCCGCGCGATCTCGTACTGCGCGGCCAGCCGGGAACCGAACAGCAGCGGGTCGTCCGCGCCCAGCGCCAGCGGGACCCCCGCGTCGAACATGGTGCGCAGCGGGACCTCCTCCGGCTTGTCGAAGACCCCGAGCGCCACGTTGGACGAGGGGCAGACCTCGCAGGTGATCTGCCGGTCCGCCAGCCGCCGCAGCAGCCGCGGGTCCTCCGCGGCCCGCACGCCGTGGCCGATCCGGGTGGCCTCCAGGTCGTCCAGACAGTCCCGCACCGACGCCGGCCCGGTCAGCTCGCCGCCGTGCGGGGCCGCCAGCAGCCCGCCCTCCCTCGCGATCGCGAAGGCCCGGTCGAAGTCACGGGCCATGCCGCGCCGCTCGTCGTTGGAGAGTCCGAAGCCGACGACGCCCCGGTCCGCGTACCGGACCGCCAGCCGGGCCAGCGTCCGCGCGTCCAGGGGGTGCTTCATCCGGTTCGCCGCCACCAGGACCCGGATCCCCAGGCCCGTCTCCCGGGCGGCCGAGTCCACCGCGTCGAGGATGACCTCCATGGTGGGGAGCAGGCCGCCCAGCCGCGGGGCGTAGGAGGTCGGGTCCACCTGGATCTCCAGCCACCCCGAGCCGTCCCGGACGTCCTCCTCGGCGGCCTCGCGGACCAGCCGGCGGATGTCCTCCTCGTCCCGCAGGCAGTTCCGGGCGGCGTCGTAGAGCCGCTGGAAGCGGAACCAGCCGCGCTCGTCGGTGGCGCGCAGCTCCGGGGGCTCCGCCCCGGTCAGCGCCTCCGGCAGGCGGACGCCGTGCTTGTCGGCCAGTTCGAGCAGGGTCTGGGGGCGCATCGAACCGGTGAAGTGCAGGTGCAGATGAGCCTTCGGCAGCTTGGTGAGATCACGTACGCGCTCCATTGGCCGATCCTGCCGTACTCCCATGGCTCACTCCTACCCCGTTCCCCTTTCGAGACGTTGCCCGAACGAAAAAACGGGGCAGTGCGTGTGGTCACGCACTGCCCCGTCACGGGTGCCCGACGGCTCAGTCGCGGGCCTCCGCCAGGAGCTTCTGGATCCGGCTGACGCCCTCGGCCAGGTCCTCGTCGCCCAGCGCGTAGGACAGCCGCAGGTAGCCCGGGGTGCCGAAGGCCTCGCCCGGGACGACCGCGACCTCCACCTCCTCCAGGATCAGCGCGGCCAGCTCGACCGAGTTCTGCGGCCGCCTGCCGCGGATCTCCTTGCCGATCAGCGCCTTCACCGACGGGTACGCGTAGAACGCGCCCTCCGGCTCCGGGCAGACCACGCCGTCGATCTCGTTCAGCATCCGCACGATGGTCCGGCGGCGGCGGTCGAAGGCCTCGCGCATCTTCTCCACGGCGGCCAGGTCGCCGGAGACGGCGGCCAGCGCGGCGGCCTGGGCCACGTTGGACACGTTCGAGGTGGCGTGCGACTGCAGATTGGTCGCGGCCTTGACGACGTCCTTGGGGCCGATGATCCAGCCCACCCGCCAGCCGGTCATCGCGTACGTCTTGGCGACGCCGTTGACCACGATGCACTTGTCGCGCAGCTCCGGCAGCAGGGCCGGGAGCGAGGTGAAGACGGCGTCGCCGTAGACCAGGTGCTCGTAGATCTCGTCGGTCAGCACCCACAGGCCGTGCTCGACGGCCCAGCGGCCGATCGCCTCGGCGTCCTCACGGCTGTAGACCGCGCCGGTCGGGTTCGACGGGGAGACGAACAGGACGACCTTGGTGCGCTCGGTGCGGGCCGCCTCCAGCTGCTCCACCGAGACCCGGTAGCCGGTGGTCTCGTCCGCGACGACCTCGACCGGCACGCCGCCGGCCAGACGGATCGACTCGGGGTAGGTGGTCCAGTACGGGGCGGGGACGATGACCTCGTCGCCCGGGTCCAGGATCGCGGCGAAGGCCTCGTAGATGGCCTGCTTGCCGCCGTTGGTGACCAGCACCTGCGCGGGGTCGACCTCGTAGCCGGAGTCGCGCAGCGTCTTCGCGGCGATCGCGGCCTTCAGCTCGGGCAGGCCGCCGGCCGGGGTGTAGCGGTGGAACTTCGGGTTCTTGCAGGCCTCGATCGCGGCCTCGACGATGTAGTCCGGCGTCGGGAAGTCGGGCTCGCCGGCGCCGAAGCCGATCACCGGGCGCCCGGCGGCCTTGAGGGCCTTGGCCTTGGCGTCGACGGCGAGGGTCGCGGACTCGGAGATCGCGCCGATGCGGGCGGACACCCGGCGCTCGGTCGGAGAGGTAGCTGCGCTCATGAACGTCATGGTTTCAGAAAGGAAACCGCGGCGGCATCCAGGTTCGCGGAGTGAACAAGAGGTGCACAAGCGTCCGTATCCGGGCCGTCGGCCGGAAGCATCCGCCGAGGTCGGCGCGGTTCGCGGAATTTACTGTTCGACGCGGGGCCCGAGAACACGTACACTCTCACCTCGTTGGACACCGACGGACCGTGCTGGTCGGGAGCTTGCGAGGCACCCGATCCCATGCGGTAGGTTGGTGGACACCACAAAGGGTCGTAGCTCAATTGGTAGAGCACTGGTCTCCAAAACCAGCGGTTGGGGGTTCAAGTCCCTCCGGCCCTGCTACACACACCTAGCCAGGTTGTGTGCGCATGTCAGTACTGCTATGCACCGCCGTGCGGCTCATACCGGGCTCGTGCACGGCATGACCCGGGATTCAGGTGAGGACGAGTGACGGACGCCGTGGGCTCCATCGACATGCCTGATGCCCAGGACGACGAAGAGAAGAAGCCGCGCAAGGGCGGCAAGCGCGCCAAGAAGGGCCCGCTGAAGCGCCTGGCGCTCTTCTACCGCCAGATCGTCGCGGAGCTCCGCAAGGTCGTCTGGCCCACCCGCAGTCAGCTCACCACGTACACCACGGTCGTGATCATATTCGTGGTGGTCATGATCGGTCTGGTCACGGTGATCGACTTCGGCCTCGACGAGGCCGCGCGTCTCGTCTTCGGCTGACCGGCCCGCTCCTGACACCGCATCGCAGACAGGGCGTCGTGAAAACGGCGCCCTTGTTCGCGTCCTGGCCCGGTGTTCATGAACACCTGACAGGGACGAATCGTCCGCTAGGCTGAACCCCAGTGTTCCGTCGGACCGTCGATCTTCCTCCTGCGAGGGACCGGCGGAAAGCGCCCCCGGCAGGCGGCGCCCACGGAACGGCATCAACCCCCATGTACCCAGGAAGAAGCAGCCACCGTGTCTGACCCGAACCTGAACGACGCCAGCGAGTCGGTCGAGAACGTCGAGGACGAGCTCGAGATCGTCGAGGGCGCGGACACCGAGGACACCGAGACCTCCGCCGAGGTCGAGGCTGCCGACGCCGACGTCGAGGACGTCGAAGAGGCGTCCGAGGGTGCCGACGAGGAGTCGGAGGATGCCGCGGGCGAGGCCGAGGAGGCCGAGGAGGAGACCGAGGCCGGCGAGGTCGTCGACCCCGTCGCCGCCCTCCGCGAGGAACTGCGCACGCTGCCCGGCGACTGGTACGTCATCCACACGTACGCCGGTTACGAGAAGCGCGTGAAGGCCAACCTCGAGCAGCGTGCCGTCTCGCTGAACGTCGAGGAGTTCATCTACCAGGCCGAGGTCCCCGAGGAAGAGATCGTCCAGATCAAGAACGGCGAGCGGAAGACGGTCAAGCAGAACAAGCTGCCCGGCTACGTCCTCGTCCGGATGGACCTGACGAACGAGTCCTGGGGCGTCGTCCGCAACACCCCCGGCGTCACCGGCTTCGTGGGCAACGCCTACGACCCGTACCCGCTGTCGCTGGACGAGATCGTGAAGATGCTCGCCCCCGAGGCCGAGGCCAAGGCCGCCCGCGAGGCCGCCGAGGCCGAGGGCAAGCCGGCCCCGCAGCGCAAGGTCGAGGTCCAGGTCCTGGACTTCGAGGTGGGCGACTCCGTCACCGTCACCGACGGCCCCTTCGCGACCCTCCAGGCGACGATCAACGAGATCAACGCCGACTCGAAGAAGGTCAAGGGCCTGGTCGAGATCTTCGGCCGCGAGACCCCGGTCGAGCTGTCCTTCGACCAGATCCAGAAGAACTGATCCAAAGTCTTCCGAAACAGGTCGGACGGCACACTTCGGTGGCCGTCTGACCTGCTCGGTTTTCAGCCGCACATGGATACCCGTTATCGTGGTGCGGTATGCCTCCATCCGGCTGATTCGGATGGTCGGCTCAAACCTCTCACTAAGACCCGGAGAGAGAGCACATGCCTCCCAAGAAGAAGAAGGTCACGGGGCTCATCAAGCTCCAGATCAACGCCGGCGCGGCCAACCCGGCTCCGCCGGTCGGCCCCGCGCTGGGCCAGCACGGCGTCAACATCATGGAGTTCTGCAAGGCCTACAACGCCGCGACCGAGTCGCAGCGTGGCTGGGTCATCCCGGTGGAGATCACGGTCTACGAGGACCGTTCCTTCACCTTCGTGACCAAGACTCCGCCGGCCGCGAAGATGATCCTCAAGGCCGCGGGCGTGGAAAAGGGCTCCGGCGAGCCGCACAAGACCAAGGTCGCGAAGATCACCGACGCGCAGGTCCGTGAGATCGCCACGACCAAGATGCCCGACCTCAACGCCAACGACATCGACGCCGCCGCGAAGATCATCGCCGGCACCGCCCGTTCCATGGGCATCACCGTCGAAGGCTGATCCACCCCCGTAGTCATTGACGTGGAAGGGCCTGCTCGGCCCGGACCACGACTCCTCTCAGTACTCAGGAGCAGAAGTGAGCAAGCGCAGCAAGTCTCTCCGCGCTGCGGACGCCAAGGTCGACCGGGACAAGCTCTACGCCCCGCTCGAGGCCGTCCGTCTCGCCAAGGAGACCTCCACGACCAAGTTCGACGGCACCGTCGAGGTCGCCTTCCGTCTGGGTGTCGACCCGCGCAAGGCCGACCAGATGGTCCGTGGCACCGTGAACCTCCCGCACGGCACCGGTAAGACCGCCCGGGTCCTGGTCTTCGCGACCGGCGACCGTGCCGAGGCCGCGCGTGCCGCGGGCGCCGACATCGTCGGCGCCGACGAGCTCATCGACGAGGTCTCCAAGGGCCGCCTGGACTTCGACGCCGTCGTCGCCACCCCGGACCTCATGGGCAAGGTCGGCCGCCTCGGCCGCGTGCTCGGTCCGCGTGGTCTGATGCCGAACCCGAAGACCGGCACCGTCACCATGGACACCGCCAAGGCCGTCACCGAGATCAAGGGCGGCAAGATCGAGTTCCGGGTCGACAAGCACTCGAACCTGCACTTCATCATCGGCAAGACGTCCTTCGACGACACCAAGCTGGTGGAGAACTACGGCGCGGCGCTGGAGGAGATCCTGCGTCTGAAGCCGTCCGCCGCGAAGGGTCGCTACATCAAGAAGGCCGCGATCTCCACGACGATGGGTCCTGGCATTCCGCTGGACTCCAACCGCACGCGGAACCTGCTCGTCGAGGAGGACCCGGCTGCGGTCTGAGCCTGACGCTCACCGCCCGTCGGTTTCTCCGGTGGCCCCGCCTCCCTTCCCGGGAGGCGGGGCCACCGCCGTTTTCTCCCCGCCGTCCGTGCCGCCGGGGTGGGGCCCCGTCCGCGCGGCCGGAGTGCTCGGGGCGCCTGCCGTGTGAGCCGGGGGCCGGGAAGGCTTGCCCCGAACCTCCGCGGCGACCTCTCCGCTCGCCCATGCTCCTGCGCGCGGATGCCCGACCGTCCCTGCGTTGCGTTGCGTTGCGTTCGCGTGCAGCGCCGTCCTGTCCCCGCAGACGCGTACCCGACCGCCCTCACGGGACCGAAGCCCCGCCATGCCCCACCGTCCCGCAGGCCACCCCACCGCACCACCGCACCACCGCCACCACGCCCCCCACGGGGCCGCCCCGCTCCCCCGCCGCCTGCCCGGATGCGGTGGCCGCGACCGCGATCGTCGGGCCTATCCCGATCCGCAGATCGACACCCAGCCGCGATATCGAACGGATGCGCAGCACCTCTCCGAGCCGCCGCACCTCCTCGATCCGTCCGCCGTCCACCCCGTGGCACCGCAGGGCTCCCCGCAGGTCCACCAGCGCGGCGGAGGGGGGCGAAGCCTGCACGACGGGGGAGAGATCCCCCAGCAGTTCCAGGACCTGCCGGTAGACCGCCTCGGGCAACCGCTCGGGACAGCGCACATGCATCACACACCCCGTGCCGGTTCCGGCCCCGCCGCTGCTGGTCATCGTTCCCACCTCCCCCTCCACGTTATCGAACTAAAATTCGAACACGCGAATCTTTCACCCTGCCGCCCCGGCCGCCCCGGTCGCCCCGGTCGCCCAGAAGTCGATCTCCTTGCTCTCCACGGTCCCCGCGGTGCGCCCCGGCGCCTTCTGGAAGGACCAGTAGAGGTTGGTGTGGGCGATCACCCGGGCGGGCTCGGGCGCGCCCCACCGCGTGAGGTCCTCGGTGGTGTGGGCGTCGGAGACGAGCACCGCGTCGTATCCGCGGGCCAGAGCCCCGTGCAGGGTCGACCGTATGCACATGTCGGTCTGCGCCCCCGTCACGAAGACCCGCCCGACACCTCGCTCGGCCAGCACCGCCTCCAGCCTGGTGGCCTCGAACGCGTCCCCGTACTCCTTCTCCACCACCGGCTCACCCTCGGCCCGCCGGAGCTCCGGCACGATCTGCCAGCCGTCGCCGCCCGCCGGCATCTCCTCGTCCTGGTGACGCACCCACACCACGGGGATCCGCTCGGCGCGCGCCTTCTCCACCAGCTCCCCGATGACCCCCACGACCGCGTCCCGCTCGTACGCCCGCGCCACCACGTCGTTCTGCACGTCGACGACCAGCAGTGCGCTCTTCAGCCGGTTCTCCAGAGTGCTCATGACGGCTCCCCCATCTCGCTTCCACATCCGACTGTGACCCGGACCACGCTACTGGCCGCCACCGACAACGCCCCTCCCCCGGCGCGGGCCACGACGCGGACCCGACCGCGGGCGGCGGCACGGGCGCCCGCGACGACACACGCCGCGCCCCCACCCCGCGGGCCGCACCGCGACGAAGGACGGCCGAGTGAACGTTCATGCAGGTCAACGCGTGCGGAAACAGGACAACACCTTCGATTGACTGCCACTTTGTCCGGCATGTCCGTTCTTTCCTGGCGCGCCCCACTGCCGATGATCGTCGGGCCTCCCCCTCCCGACGAAAGGCCTGCCCCATGTCCTCCGCCGTCGCACGGATGGATCTCCCACCCCTGTTCTGTCCTCTGGAGTCCGCCGTCCACCCCCGGGTCGCAGTCGTCGAGGAACGCGCCACCCGCTGGATCACCGAGAGCGGCATGTGCGCGACGGAGGAGGAGCGGGCGTGGGCGGTCGCCAGCCACAGCGCCGACTTCTTCTCCCGCTTCGCGCCCGACGCGCAGGACCAGGACCGCCTGCTGGCCGCCGCGCTGTGGGTGTACTGGGGCTTCGCCTTCGACGACGCCCGTTGCGACCGCGGTCCGCTCAGCCGCCGGCCGGCCGAGTTCAACGTCCTGGCGGGGCAGGTCCAGCGGGCCTGCGAGGCGGTCACGGCGACCGGCGAGGACCGCTTCGTCGGAGCGCTGCAGGACATCGTGGGCCGGTTCCGGGCCCTGTGCCCGGCGCCCCAGGTCCGCCGCTTCGCGCACGCCCACCGGGCCTGGCTGTCCGGGGTGGCCTGGCAGGTGGGCAACCACGCCGCGGGCCGCATGCCGGACCTGGACGACTTCCTGGCCATGCGCCTGCTCTCCTCCGGCGGCGAGCCGACGTTCGCCCTGCTGGAGCTGGCCAACGGGATCGAGGTGCCCGGCGGCGAGATGCACCGCCCGGCGGTGCGCGCCCTCACCGAGATGGCGATCATGGTGGCCGCCCTGGACAACGACCGGCACTCGCTGGTCAAGGAGTCCGTCCGCGACCAGGCGGACCAGAACATCTACACGGTCCTGATGAAGCACCGCGCACTCACCCTGCCGCAGGCGGTGGAGGAGGCGAACGCGCTCCGGGACCGCGTCCTGCTGCGTTTCCTGCGGCTGCACGACCAGGTGCGCCCGGCCGCCGGGGAGGATCTGGCCCGCTACCTGCAGGGGCTGAGGTACGGGATCCGGGGCAACAACGAGTGGGGGCTGCGGGTGCCCCGCTACCTCAGCCGTGGCCACTGGCCGGACGAGTGGGAGGACCTCACGGTGACCTGGGCGGACCGGCCGTCCGACAGCCGGCCCGGCCCGGTCGCCGGGGCGCCGTCGGTGGCCTGGTGGTGGGACCCGGACCTCGCCTGAACCATGCGCCGCCCGGAACGCGCCTCGCCCGGACCCAGCGCCGACCCGGAGCCGGCGAGCCCCGGCCCGGTGAGATCCGGCCCGGACCCGGTGAGATCCGGGCCGGGCCGCGTCCGGACGCTCAGCGCCGGGAGGCCATCACCAGCGTCCACCATGGTCCGCCGCGCCCCCGCGCCACTCCCACGCCGGCGTGGGAGTACCGGCAGCCGAGGATGATCGCCCGGTGCGGGGCACTGCGCATCCAGGAGCGGACCGCCTCGAGCGGTCCCGCCGGACCCGCGACGAGGTTCTCCCCCACCATGCCCGGACGGTATCCGGCGGCCCGGACCCGGTCCCCGGGAGAGGTGCCCCCCTGGCCACGGTGGCTCAGCCGGCCGAGCCGGGACAGGTGGGAACTGTGCCCGGCGGCCGCCCGGTGAAGCGCCCGCCGTCCGCTGACGGGGCGGCATCCCGCCTGTCGGCGGTACTGGTTGACGGCGGTGATGACACGGGAGCGTGCCGACGCCCGCACCGGCCCCTGAGGGCCGGGACGTGACGGAGCGGCACCCTCGCCCGGGCCATGGGGCCGCCCGTACCCGCCTGCCGACAGCCAGGGCGCCGAAGGACGGGGCGTCCAGGGCTGCACGTGGTAGGGAGGCGGCGGCTCGGGCATCGGCTGCCCCGCCCACGACGGCGTCGCGGTGAGAGCGACCATCGCGAGGGCGATCCGCGCGACCGCTCCCGCTCTCCGTACCCCGGCCATCTCGTTTCCTTTCACAGGTCATCGGTTTTCCCGCGTATTCTGACACGCCTCGGCCGGCGCAATTCAAATCGGTCCGCACCCATTCGGGGGAAAAAGCCACCGGGCGGCCGCCCGGGGAACCCGGACGGAATGGATTTCACTAGACTCCCGGATGCAACTCCCCTTCCCTCTCCTTTTCCGGAGGATTTCGCGATGTCCGTCACGCGCCGTCTCGCGGCGCTCTTCCTGGCACTCCTCACCCTGTCCGCGCTCTCGGCCGGCGCCGCCGTGGCCCGGCCCGCGGACGGCCCTGACGGCCCCGGAGGCCACGAGGGCCAGCAGAGCCAGCAGGGCCAGGGGCGCCACGACCGCCCGTTCCGGCTCGGCCCCTTCGAGTTCCCGGAGAGCGGAAACGTCTCGGGTGGTTTCGCCTGGGATCTGGAGAACTGACAACTGATCCCCGGATGCCGGGAAAAGGCGGTGGAGTCCCCCCGGAACTCCACCGCCTTTTCTTTTTTTCAGGGCGCCGGAACCATTCAGCGCTCGAGGGTCGCCGCACTGGCGACGAGAACGAGAATCACGCATCCGAGGACGAGCAATGCGTCCCGGACGAAGATACCGGTGACCCCGGTGTGCGTGGCCGCCTCGGTGGCGGCCTGGACCGCGTAGGTCATCGGCATGACCTTGGCGACGGCGGACAGCACACCCTGCATCTCGTCCCGCGGCACGAACAGACCGCAGACCAGGAACTGCGGCAGCACGCCCGCCGGGAGGAACTGCACCGCCTGGAACTCGTTGCGGGCGAAGGCGCTCACCAGGAGGCCCAGGGCCAGCCCGAGCAGCGCGCCGAACATGGCGATGATCATCAACAGGTAGGGAGGCCCCTTGATGTCCAGACCGAGCGGCCCCACCGCCAGCAGGGTGGAGAGCACCGCCTGGAGGAGCGCGAGGAAGGAGAAGGCGAGGCTGTAGCCCAGCACGATGTCCAGCCGCTGCACCGGCATGGTCAGCAACCGCTCGGCGGTCCCGGTGGTGCGCTCCCGGAGCGTGGAGACGGAGGCCACCAGGTACATCACGATCACCGGAAAGATCCCGAACACCTGCGGCCCCACCCGCTCGAAGGCGTCCTCCGCGTCGTGGAACATCAGCTTCAGCAGCACCATCAGCATGCAGGGGATGCCCAGCAGCAGCGCCGTGCTGCCCCGGTCGCGGGAGATCTGCTGCAGCACCCGGACCGCCGTGGCGCCGGTGATGGTCGGCGAGAACGGCAGGCGGCCGGCCCTGCGTCGTCCGTGGCTCACGACAGCACGTCCGCGGGCAGCGGGGTGCGGGCGCCGTCCGGCTCGCCCGGCCGCGCGATCAGCGGGGGCAGGAAGGGTTCCGCGGCGCGCTGCCTCGCCCGCTCCTCCGCGGCCGCCGCCGACCTCACCAGGTGCATGAACGCCTCCTCGACGCCCGTGCACCCGGTGTGCCGCAGCAGCGACTGCCGGTCGGCGCCGGCCAGGAGGCGCCCGGCCCGCATCAGCAGCAGCCAGTCGCAGCGGTCGGCCTCGTCCATCACATGGCTGGACACCAGCAGCGTGGCGCCCTCGGCGGCGAGACGCTGGAACACCTGCCACAGCTCCCGCCGCACCATGGGATCCAGGCCCACGGTCGGCTCGTCCATGACCAGCAGGTCCGGCCGGTTGAGCAGCGCCACGGCGAGCGACACCCGGGAGTACTGGCCGCCGGAGAGCCGGCAGACCATCTTGTCGGCGTAGGAGGTGAGCGCGACCTCCTTCACCACACGGACCACGGCGTCCTCCCGACGCCAGCCGCGCAGTCCCAGCGCGGCGGAGAAGTAACGGAGGTTCTCCAGGACGGTGAGGTCCCCGTACACCGAGGGGGCCTGGGTGACGTACCCGACGCGGGTACGCAGTCTGGGCGAGCCGGCGGGGTGCCCCAGCACCTGCACATGGCCGTGGGTCGCCTCCTGGACCCCGACGACCGAGCGCAGCAGGGTCGTCTTTCCGCAGCCGCTGGGACCGAGGAGGCCGACGATGGCTCCCCGCGGGATGGTGAAGCCGACGTTCTTCAGCAGAGTGTGGGCGCCGCGTTCCACGCCCAGTCCGTAGGCAGCCACGGCCGGGAGGTCACCCGGCGCTGCGCTGTGGTCGTTGTAGTGCACGTCCCCTGTGTTCCGTCGTCAGCGATGTCGGGCCCGGGCCGAGCGCGACGGGCGTTCGGCCGCCGCCTTCCCAACGGCCTTGCTCCGTCCAGGTAACGGCAGTTCGGCCGTCGGAGGGTAATGGCGGTTCCGCCGTCGGAGCGGTCAGCAGTCGCGCCGGGTGACGGCGTCCGCGACCTCCTGGAGCAGCCGGTAGGCCTCGGCGGTGGGGCGCGCGCAGGACAACGCCCGCAAGGCCCGGGAGAGTTGCCGCGCGGCCTCCCGCTCCGCGGCCTCCCGGCCGCCCGCCTCCTCCACGAGGCGGCGCAGGACCTCGGTGGCGGGGCCGCCCTCGGCGTCGGGTGCCGCGTAGAACGATCGCAACCGCCGGGAGGCGGGCCCGCCCTCGGCCAGCGCGGCCACCACGGGCAAGGACTTCTTGCGCGCGGCCAGGTCCGCCCCCGCCGGTTTGGCGGTGCGCCGCGGGTCGCCCCACAGGCCGATCAGGTCGTCGATCAGCTGGAAGGCGAGTCCGGCCTGGCGGCCG
>NZ_JACADT010000470.1:0-4304 GCF_013421635.1 Streptomyces sp. UH6
GCCGAGGTGACCGCCGCCGTGCCGCTGACCTGGCGGCAGGCACGGGTCGAGCGGCGTGACGTGGACCGGTTCCTGTTCGCACCCGAGGACGTGGTGGTCGTGGTCGGCCAGGACGGGCTGGTCGCCAACGTCGCCAAGTACCTCTCCGGCCAGCCGGTGGTCGGCATCGACACCGACCCGGGCCGCAACCCGGGTGTCCTGGTCCGGCACCGCCCCGCCGCCGCCCGGCGGCTCCTGCCGCACGCGGCGCTGCCCGCCGCCCGGGCCGACGAGCTCACCATGGTCGAGGCGGTCGCGGACGACACCCAGCGGCTGACCGCCCTCAACGAGATCTACCTGGGCGCCCCCGGCCACCGCACCGCCCGCTACCGCCTGGCTCTCGACGGGCGCGGCGCCACCGCCGAGTCGCAGGCGTCCTCGGGTGTCCTGATCGGCACCGGTACGGGCGCGACGGGCTGGATCCGCTCCGTGTGGCAGGAACGCCCGGAGCCCGGCCGTCCCGCCCTGCCCGGCCCGACCGAGGACCGCCTCCTGTGGTACGTCCGGGAGGCCTGGCCGTCGCCCGGCACCGGCACCTCCCTGGTCGCCGGAGAACTGGCCGCCCGCGGCCGTCTCTCCCTCACCGTGGAGTCCGAGCACCTGGTCGCCTTCGGCGACGGCATGGAGGACGACGCACTCGACCTGACCTGGGGTCAGACCGTCCAGGTCGGCGTCTGCCCGGACCGCCTACGGCTGGTGTGAGGGCCCGCGGCTCCGCTCAGTCCTCGCCCTCGAGCAGCATGACCGCCGACAGATCGACACCGTCGACGCCCACCACGGACGGAACGGTGACCACATCACCGGGGCGGTAGCGGCGCAGCGACTGGTACTTGCCGTCGGCCGGGTCCTCGTACAGCAGCACTTCGCCGTGCTTGCGGTCGGCGATCAGGTAGAGCGGGACACCGGCCTGGGCATAGCACTCCACCTTGGGCCCGAGGTCGTCGGACCAGTTGGACGACGTCACCTCGGCGACCATGCGGAAGACGTTCGGGGCGTAGCGGTTCCGGCGGACGTGGGCGTCACGGAAGTCCTCGTCCACCACGGAGAAGTCGGGGATCGCGTAGTCCTCGGGCAGGGTCGGGAGCCAGAGGCCGACGCCCTGGACGTAGCGCAGTCCCGCCTCGCGGGCCCCGGCACGGTCGAAGGCCAGGACCAGACCGGTGAGCGAGAGCGCGTGCGAGCCGTCCGGCGGCGGTGTCACGGTGAGCCTCCCCTGGAGAATCTCCACACGGTGCCCCGGCAGAACGCGGGCGAGGCGTTCCGCCTCGTCCCCCAGCGTCAGCTCGTGCTGCATCACAGCCATGCCAACCCTCCTGTACAGGCTCACTCTCCAGGAGGGTAGCTCTCGGCGGAGGGCATCCGCCCGGTGTCACCCGTTCGGCGCAGCCCCTGGACGCGCCGAGGCCCGGCGCCCCCCGCGTGGTGCGGAGAGGCCGGGCCTCGGTGAGGTGCGGGGTGGGTCAGTGGGAGTGGCCGTGGCTGTGGCCGTGACCCGCCGGGGCCTCCTCCTCTTCCTTCTTCTCGACGACCAGGGTCTCGGTCGTGAGGAGGAGGGAGGCGATGGAGGCGGCGTTCTCCAGGGCGGAGCGGGTGACCTTGACCGGGTCGATGACGCCGGCCTTGACCAGGTCGCCGTACTCGCCGGACGCGGCGTTGTAGCCCTGGCCCTTGTCGAGCTCCTTGACCTTGGAGACGATCACGTAGCCCTCGAGGCCGGCGTTCTCGGCGATCCAGCGCAGCGGCTCGACGACCGCGTTGCGGACCACGGAGACACCGGTGGCCTCGTCGCCGGTCTTGCCGAGGTTGCCCTCCAGGACCTTGGCGGCGTGGACCAGCGCGGAGCCGCCACCGGAGACGATGCCCTCCTCGACCGCGGCGCGGGTCGCGGAGATGGCGTCCTCCAGACGGTGCTTCTTCTCCTTCAGCTCCACCTCGGTGGCGGCGCCGACCTTGATCACGCACACGCCGCCGGCCAGCTTGGCGAGGCGCTCCTGGAGCTTCTCGCGGTCCCAGTCGGAGTCCGTGGCGTCGATCTCGGCCTTGATCTGGTTGACGCGGCCCGCGACGTCCTCGGAGGAGCCGGCGCCGTCGACGAGGGTGGTGTCGTCCTTGGTGACGGTCACGCGGCGGGCGGAGCCGAGCACCTCGAGACCGACCTGGTCGAGCTTGAGGCCGACCTCCTCGGCGATGACCTGGGCGCCGGTGAGGACGGCCATGTCCTGCAGCATCGCCTTGCGGCGGTCACCGAAGCCGGGGGCCTTCACCGCGACGGCGTTGAACGTGCCACGGATCTTGTTGACCACCAGGGTCGACAGGGCCTCGCCGTCGACGTCCTCGGCGATGATCAGCAACGGCTTCGAGGCGTTGGTCTGGATGATCTTCTCGAGCAGCGGCAGGAGGTCCTGGATGGAGGAGATCTTGCCCTGGTTGATGAGGATGTACGGGTCCTCGAGGACGGCCTCCATGCGCTCCTGGTCCGTCACGAAGTACGGGGACAGGTAGCCCTTGTCGAAGGCCATGCCCTCGGTGAAGTCCAGCTCCAGACCGAAGGTGTTGGACTCCTCGACGGTGATGACGCCGTCCTTGCCGACCTTGTCCATCGCCTCGGCGATGAGCTCGCCGACCTGCTTGTCCTGGGCGGACAGGGCGGCGACGGCGGCGATGTCGGACTTCTCGTCGATCGGGCGGGCGGTCGCGAGGAGGTCCTCGGACACGGCCTTGACCGCGGCGTCGATGCCCTTCTTCAGGGAGGCCGGGGAGGCGCCGGCGGCGACGTTGCGCAGACCCTCGCGGACCAGGGCCTGGGCGAGCACGGTCGCGGTGGTCGTACCGTCACCGGCGATGTCGTTGGTCTTGGTCGCGACCTCCTTCACCAGCTGGGCGCCGAGGTTCTCGTACGGGTCCTCGATCTCCACCTCGCGGGCGATGGTGACGCCGTCGTTGGTGATGGTCGGGGCGCCGAACTTCTTGTCGATGACGACGTTGCGGCCCTTGGGGCCGATCGTCACCTTGACCGTGTCGGCCAGCTTGTTGACGCCGCGCTCGAGGGCGCGACGGGCGTCCTCGTCGAACTTCAGGATCTTCGCCATGGGAGCGGTTCAGCCCTCTCGGGAGAATGCGGTGTATCGCCGTTGTGTCGGAGCAATACGAAGTCGTGAAAAAGCGAACTGCGCCCCGGCGCCCGGCTTATGGCGCGGGGGCCCGGGGCGCAGCTCGGTGCTTCAGGAGAAGCGGGCTTCGGCGGGAGCGAGCGCGCGGTCGACCGAACGAGCGTCGATCGGGCGGGCGGGCTCCGGCGAAGCGGGGTGAATTACTTCTCGATGACCGCGAGGACGTCGCGGGACGAGAGGACGAGGTACTCCTCGCCGTTGTACTTCACCTCGGTGCCGCCGTACTTGCTGTAGAGCACGATGTCGCCGACCTTGACGTCGAGCGGCAGGCGCTCGCCGTTCTCGAAGCGGCCCGGGCCCACGGCCAGGATGACGCCCTCCTGGGGCTTCTCCTTGGCGGTGTCCGGAATGACCAGGCCAGAGGCCGTGGTCTGCTCGGCGTCGAGCGGCTGGACCACGATGCGGTCCTCGAGCGGCTTGATGGCAACCTTGGAGCTGGCGGTCGTCACGATCCGACCTCCCCCTTCGGAGATCTCACGGGGTTAACTGTCTGAGGTGGCGACCAGGTGGATCCGTCGTCGCGGGTGCCGGACCTGCCCGTCGCTACTGGCACTCACCTGGGGCGAGTGCCAGAGCTGAGACTATGACCGCGGTTAGCACTCGGTCAAGCGGAGTGCCAATTTCCCGGCGGGTTGCGCGAACTCCCGCGGGAGAGCGGGACGTCCCGCCCGGACCCCGCCCTGCGCCCCACCGTCCCGCGGACGGGGCGGACGGGGCGGACGGGGTGGACGAGGCGGGCGGGGCGGTCAGGCCCGGTGGGTGGTGGGGGCGGGGACAGCCGGGACGGGGACAATGGGGCGGTGAGTGAGACCGCTGTGCACCTGGCCGCGTTCGCGGCGCTGCTGACCCCCGAGGGCCGCGCCCTCCTCGACGAGGTCCGGGACGTGTCCCCCGGCGAGGAACTGGCCACCGCCACCCGGTTGCGCCGGGCCCACTCCCCCGAGCTGGTGTCGGCCGCCCTCACCCAGGCCCGTCTGCGTACCCGCGCCGCCGCCAAGTTCGGCGCGCAGGACGCCCGGCGGATGTTCTTCACCCCCAACGGCGTGGAGCAGTCCACGCGCGCCTCCGTGGCCGCCCACCGCGCCGCGCGGTTCG
>NZ_JACADT010000471.1:0-4301 GCF_013421635.1 Streptomyces sp. UH6
GCCGGCTCACCGGCCTCGGCTGGCGCGAACGGCTCGGCCTCCTGCGGCCCGCGGGGGCGGTCTGACGGCACGGGGGCAGCCGCAAAGGCACGGCGACAGCCACCGTCGGCCCCTGGCCGGTTTTGCCGCAACGCAGCCCTGCCAGGGCACCTTGCCGTCGAGGTGACCTGGAGGACCCGACGCGAGGGCGCGTCGGGCCCCGAGGCCGCCGCCAGGCCCTCGTCACCCCTGGTTGTCGCTCCGGTCGAGGCCGAGGAAAGAGATGGCCATGGCCTCCATGCCGGAGTTCGGGAAGTCGTGCTGCCCGCCTTCGACGCTGATCACCTCGAGGGGCGGCTGCTTGCCGTCGTCTTCGTAGCGGGTGCGGGTCCAGCCTGACTTCGGCCTGTCGGTGAGCACCGGCTCCGGGCTCACCCCCAGCACGTCGGTCCACTGTTTGATCTCTTCGCCGAGGTTCTTGTGGTTCAGCGTGTCGTCCTCGGTTCCGTGCCACAGCTGCACCCGCGGCCGGGCGCCCTTGTAGCCCGGGTACGCGTCACGCACCAGGTCACCCCACTTCTGCGGGGTTTTGGTGTGCCGACCGCTGGAGCATTCCCTCCACCCGTCCGACCCGTAGTCGTCGATGGGGAAGCAGCCGAACGGCACGCCCATGAAGACCGACCCGGCCTTGAAGAGATCGGGGTAGTCGGCCAGGAGCACGTTGGTCATGTTCGCCCCGGACGAGGCGCCGGTGACGTACACCCGCCCGGCATCGGCCTTGTGGTGCTCTTCGGCGTATTTCACCATGGAGACCACGCTCGTCGGATCGCTGTCGCCGTCGCGCTTCAGCGCCTGCGAGGAGGCCGTGTCGAAACACTGACCCTCGGAGTTGGCGTCCGGGTAGACGACGATGAACCCGTACCGGTCGGCCAGCTCGGCGAACGCCGTGCCCGCGTGGAAGCCGGGCCCGGAGCCGGTGCACTGGTGGACCGCCACCAGCACCGGCGGATGCGCCCCGGCACTGTTCGGCACGTACTCGTACATGCGCAGGCCGCCCGGGTTCTTCCCGAAGTCAGTCACCTCGGTGAGGGAGGCGGGTTTCCTGCTCGGTTCCGCCGACGCCTGACAGGCGGCGAGCAGGGTGACCACCCCGGCGAACGCCGCCAGCAGGGCGACGCCTCTCCGCGACTTTCGTTGGACCGTCACGTGGCCGCCCTCTCCTTGTCGGGGACGTCTGGATTGCCGCAACCCACACTGCAGGGCAACAGGCCCTTGACCTCGAAAGTTTCCGAATTGATCACGAACGACGCGCACACGGTAAGGGCGTCAGTTGGAGTCGGCAACAACCCCGCCACACATGAGAGTCGGCATTCCTCTACGCCCAGCCGTCGAACAGGTCCCCGCCGAGCGGGAAGCTCCGCCATCGTGAAGCGGCTGGTCGGCAGGGGGCATGACCTCGTTGTGGGGTGCCCGTGCCGGTCGGCGGCGGCACGCTGTGTCGCAGATCCTCCCGCGGGGTGGTTCTGCCGATGAGTGCACCGCCCTCGAACGGTCCATCCAGCGACAAGACCGTTCTCGACAGGAGTGCCGTGTCCGCCACCCAGCCAGTGATCTTGACCGCCGACCAGGACGTTCTGGTCGGCTTCTACACGGAGTTGTTCGGCGCTGAGGAGATCTTCCGGACGCCGGCGAAAGGCCTGGCCTTCTCCATCGGCGTGCGCGTCGGTGACACCGACCTCGGGCTGGTGGCCAAGGCGAACCCGGGAGACCGGGAGGCACCGCGGATCCTGCTCAGCATCGGTGTCGAGGACGTCGACGAGACACTCGGCCGGGTGGAGGCGCTGGGCGGGACCGTCAGCAGCGGCGCCAACGACATGCCGTGGGGACAGCGCGTCGCCCACATCCAGGACCCCGACGGCAACCCGGTGAACCTCACCCAGGCGATCCCGGCCCGGTGACGATGTTCCGCGGTGCTGGTGAAGGTCGTGGGCCACCCCGCCCAGCAGCGCGGAACTGAGCAGGAGGGGCGCAGAAACAGGGGCGACCGGATGGGCGCGGCGGCCGTCGTGGCACCCTGGGTGGGTGAAGTTCGCGCAGCGCAACCCCGTCGGCGGGCACGTCCCCGTCGCCGGCGGCCTCAGCACCGTCGGCCTGTCCTACGCCAGGGAGCTGGCCGCCGAGACCGTGCAGGTCTTCGTCGCCAACCCCCGCGGATGGGCCACGCCCACCGGGAACCCGGCCCAGGACGAGGCGTTCCGCGCCGCCTGCGCCGAGGAGGCGATACCGGCGTACGTGCACGCCCCGTACCTGATCAACTTCGGCTCGCACACCGAGGCCACGGTGGAACGCTCCGTGGACTCGCTGCGGCATTCCCTCCGCCGCGGCCGCGAGATCGGCGCGCTGGGCGTCGTCGTGCACACCGGCAGCGCCACCGGCGGGCGGGAGCGGGCCGTGGCGCTGCAGCAGGTCCGCGAGCACATGCTGCCGCTGCTGGACGAGCTGACCCACGACGACGACCCGTTCCTGCTGATCGAGTCCACCGCCGGCCAGGGCTCGTCCCTCTGCTCCCGCGCCGAGGACTTCGGGCCCTACTTCGAGGCCCTGGACGCGCACCCCAAGCTGGGGATCTGCCTGGACACCTGCCACATCTTCGCCGCCGGGCACGACCTGACCGGCCCGCACGGCATGCGGCAGACGCTCGACGAGCTGGTGGCGACGGTCGGCCCGGGCCGCCTGAAGCTGATCCACGCCAACGACTCCAAGGACGTCGTCGGCGCGCACAAGGACCGGCACGCCAACATCGGTGAGGGCCACATCGGCGAGGACCCGTTCGGGGAGCTGCTGCGTCATCCGGCGACGGAGGGCGTGCCGCTGGTCATCGAGACGCCGGGCGGCAAGGAAGGGCACGCGGCCGACGTCGAGCGGCTGAAGAAGCTGCGGGAACAGCAGTCGTAGGGCGGACCTACAGGTCCGGGCCCTCGCCCGGTTGCTCCTGGTAGGAGTACCGCTGCTCCTTCCAGGGGTCCCCGACGTTGTGGTACCCCCGCTCCTCCCAGAAACCGCGCCGGTCCGCCGTCATGTACTCGACGGCGCGGACCCATTTGGGCCCCTTCCAGGCGTACAGGTGCGGCACGATCAGCCGCAGCGGGAAGCCGTGCTCGGCGGTGAGGAGCTCGCCGTCCTTGTGGGTGGCGAAGATGGTGTGCCCGGCGGCGAAGTCCGCCAGCCGCATGTTGGAGCTGAAGCCGTACTCGGCCCAGACCATCACATGGGTGACGTCCGGCGCGGGCGGCGCGGCGTCCAGGACGACCTGGGCGGGCACGCCGCTCCACTCGGCGCCCAGCATGCTGAACCGGGTGACGCAGTGCAGGTCGGCGACGACCGTGCTGCGCGGCAGGGCGCCGAACTCGCCGTGGTTCCAGGAGTGCTTGAGCCCGTCGGCGGTGGCGCCGAAGACCTGGAACTCCCACCGCTCCGGCCGGAACCGCGGCACCGGTCCGTAGTGGGTCACCGGCCAGCCCCGCTGCAGGCGCTGCCCCGGGGGAAGTCCCGGCTGTGCCGCTTCCCCGGACGCGTGTTCCTCCGGCTGACCCATGTCACCCATCCTGACAGACCCTCTCCGGGCCGGAGGAGCCGCCTCGGCCGACCGAGGGGCAAAAAGGTACAAGACGGGTAAGTGTGCACTTACTGGACGTGGCGACGGCTGGTTGCCATCATGCGGGCGCAGCAGTCACATCCGAACCGCGCGTGGAAGGACCCGCCGCATGCAGGGCGACCCCGAGGTCATCGAGTTCCTCAACGAGCAGCTGACCGCCGAGCTGACGGCGATCAACCAGTACTTCCTGCACTCCAAGCTCCAGGACCACAAGGGCTGGACCAAGCTGGCCCGCTACACCCGTGCGGAGTCCTTCGACGAGATGCGGCACGCGGAGGTGCTCACCGAGCGCATCCTGATGCTGGACGGCCTGCCGAACTACCAGCGGCTCTTCCACGTCCGCGTGGGGCAGACCATCACCGAGATGTTCGAGGCGGACCGGCAGGTCGAGGTCGAGGCCATCGACCGGCTGCGGCGCGGCGTCGAGGTGATGCGGGCGAAGAACGACATCACCTCGGCCAACATCTTCGAGGCGATCCTGGCGGACGAGGAGCAGCACATCGACTACCTGGAGACCCAGCTGGAGCTGATCGAGAAGCTGGGTGAGTCGCTGTACATCTCGACGGTGATCGAGCAGTCCCAGCCGGACGCCGACGCGGGCTGAGCGGAGGACGGAGCCCGGGCGGTTCCCAGGCGGCGTCGGCACGGGGCCCGGGCGGCGTCCAGC
>NZ_JACADT010000472.1:0-4294 GCF_013421635.1 Streptomyces sp. UH6
GTCTCCAGCGCCGTCGCCAGCTCCGGGTGGGCCTCGCGGAACTTCTCCCCGACGCGCTGCCGGAACTGCGCCTCGGACTCCAGCGCGGCGGCCATCGCGTTGCCCGCGAACTTGGCGCGCCGGCTGGGCGTGAAGCGGGCGTACTGGCGAAGCTGGCCGGGCAGTTCGGAGACGGTCAGCGAGCCGAACGCCTCCGCGGCGATCTGGACGACCCGGCGGCGCACACCGTCGGGCAGGGGACGGTCGAGCGCCTCAGCGGCGCCGTCGTCCGGCTTTCCGCCTCCGTCACCGGCCATCCGTCATCCCTCGTCCGTCGTCCGTCTTCCGAAACCCGCGGGGGGCTGGGCCGCCGCGTCAGGAGCCGGCGCCGGGCCGGTCCACCAGTTCCACCTTGTCCACCGCGTTGCACCAGCGGCAGCGGACCGACTCGATGGTCTCACTGACCACCTCGCGTTCCTCCACCGTGGGCTCGCCCGCCAGGTCGAGATGGACGTACTCGACGACCTTGGAGGAGCGGGTGACGTCGAAGCGGGTGAGGTTGCCGCAGAGCGTGCACCGCCAGCGGGTCGTCTCGGTGGGGAGGGGAACCGTCATCGCGGACTTCGCCCTTTCTGTTGCTGATTCCATCGGCTGGTGCCTGTGCGTGGTAACCCTACGGCCATTCGCCCGCCGGTCGCTCGCCTGTCCACGGCGGCGAGGCGGCACCCCCGACCCGTGTCCGGTGCGTCACACTTCGTGCATGATCCGCGACTGGAGCACGGCGTTCGCCGCGGCGGTCCGGAGCCGGCCGGCGCCCGTGACCCATGGCCTGACGGCGCTGTGCGTGGTGCTCTTCGTACTCGGTCCCGCCTCCGGCCTCAACCCCGTGTACGGCACGGGCGAGGAACTCCTGGCGGCGCAGCGCGCCTGCTTCCGGCGCTGGGGGGTGGTGCCGGCGGAGCTGCTGTCCGGCGCCCCGGACTCGCTGCTCACCCCGCTGACCGCGCTGTTCGTGCACGGCGGGTGGCTGCACCTGCTGGGCAACATGCTCTTCCTCCAGGTCTTCGGAGTGATGACCGAACGGCGGATGGGCAGCGGGCGGTTCGCGGTGTTCTACCTGGGCTGCGGAAGCCTGGCGCTGCTCGGGTACGCGCTCGCCAACGCCTCCTCCGAGCAGTCCCTGGTGGGGGCGTCCGGCGCGGTGTCGGCGGTGCTCGGGGCGTTCCTCCACCTCTTCCCGCGGGCGCGGGTCACCAGTCTGCTGCCGTTCCTCCTCTTCCTTCCGGTGCGGCTGCCCGCCTGGGTAGTGCTGCCGTTCTGGGCGGCCCTCCAGTGGCTCGGCGCGGAGCGCGCCGGGGACGGGCCGGGCGTGGCCTACCTGGCCCACCTGGTGGGCTTCGGGCTCGGGTTCGCCACCGCGCGGATGGGGTTCCGGCGGGCGACTACAGTGAATCCACCAGCGACGGCCACCCAGGGAGAGAACCAGCCGTGATCACCGCGATCGTGCTCATCAAGACCAGCGTGGACCGGATCCCCGAGATCGCCCAGGAGATCGCCGCCCTGGACTCCGTCAGCGAGGTCTTCTCGGTGACCGGCACCTACGACCTGATCGCCATGGTGCGGGTGCGCGAGCACGACGACCTGGCGGAGGTCATCCCGGGCAGCATCAGCAAGATCCCTGGCGTGCTGGGCACCGACACGCACGTCGCGTTCCGCACCTACTCGCAGCACGACCTGGAGGCCGCGTTCGCGATCGGCCTCGACTCCTGACCCACGGCGACTCCCGACCCACGGCGCACCGGCGGCCGGCGCCGGGCGTGACCGGCCGGCCGGTCGATGAAGGAATCCTCATCCCCGGTTCATCCGGGCGCGCGGGTGCGGCGGACATGCTCGCCCCATGCAGCTTTCGCACCGCATCGCCGCCCTGGCCGCGGTCGTCGCCGTGCCCCTGGGCATCGCGGCGACCAGCTACGCCCTGTCCGACCGGCCCGACGCACCGCGCGAGGCGCCCGCCAGGGTGGAACTGGTGGGGACCCCGTCCCCCGACCCGACGCCCTCCGACGTCCTCGTCCCCGGCCCCGAGGTGAGCGACCGCCCGCCGGGCGGTGACGCCTCCGACGACGACCATGACGACGACGGCGCGGACGACGCCGACGACACGAGCGGGGACGACACCTCCGATGACGACGCCGCCGCGGACGACGCCGGGGACGACGGCGACGACGGCCCGGGCGACGACGACGCCGACGACTGACCGGCTGCCCCGCCGCCTCACCGCCCGCGTCCGGATCCTGCTGTGGCTGCTGCTGGTGATGTCGGTCGCGCTGGGCGCGGTCGCCGCCACCACCCGTTCGATCCTGCTGCGCGACGTCGACCACCGCGTGGACCGGCTGCTCGCGCAGGAGACCGGCGAGTTCGCCAACTTCCAGCGCCGCGGCAAGGACCCGGACACCGGCCGCCCCTTCGCCGAGCCGGCCCGGCTGCTCCGCGTCTTCCTCGAGCGTCAGTACGCCGACCCCGACGAGGAGCTCATCGGGCTGGTCGGCGCGCCCGGCACCGATCCGGCGCAGATCGTCCAGAACCGGCAACTGCGGGTGGACGGACCGCTGTTCCGGGACGCGGCGGCGCTGCGGCGGATCTTCGACGCGCCGCACGCCGCCGGCTCCGACGACGGGGTGCGCTGGGCGAAGGTCACCGTGGCCCGCAGGGACGGCGGGCCGGAGGCCGCGTTCGTGGTCGCCTTCCACCCGGAACGCGAACGGGAACGCGCCGACGACGTCTTCCGGGTGCTGCTGGTCATCTCCGCCGTGGCCCTGCTGATGACCACCGGCATCGGCTGGGTGGTCGCCGGCCGCATACTGCTGCCGGTCCGCCTGGTGCGCACCGCCGCCGCCGAACTCACCGAGCAGGACCTGACCCGCCGGATACCCGTGCACGGGCGGGACGACGTGGCGGCGCTCGCCGAGACCTTCAACGCCATGCTGGACCGCCTGGAGCGGGCCTTCGCCGCGCAGCGCACCTTCGTCGACGACGCCGGGCACGAACTGCGCACCCCGATCACCATCGTGCGCGGCCACCTGGAGCTGATGGGGGACGACCCGGCCGAACGGGAGGAGACGGTCCGGCTGGTCACCGACGAGCTGGACCGGATGAGCCGGATCGTGGAGGACCTGCTGCTGCTCGCCAAGGCGGAACGGCCCGACTTCATCCGTCCCGAGGAGGTGCAGCTCGCCGAGCTGACCGCCGACGTCTTCGTGAAGACCCGCGCGCTGGGCGACCGCCGCTGGGAGCTGGCCGAGGTGGCGGACCGGCGGGCGCGGCTGGACGGGCAGCGGATCACCCAGGCCATGGTGCAGCTCGCCCAGAACGCGGTGCAGCACACGGTGCCGGGGGCTTCGATACGCATCGGCTCGCGGACCGCCGGGGGGCGGGTCGAGCTCTGGGTGGCGGACTCCGGCCCGGGCGTGCGCCCGGAGGACGCCGAGGTCATCTTCGAGCGGTTCCGGCGCGGCGCCGCCCGCAGGGGTTCCCTCGGCTCGGGCGCGGGGCTCGGCCTGTCCATCGTGAAGGCGATAGCCGAGGGCCATCACGGACACGTACGGCTGGAGGACACCGAGGGCGGCGGCGCCACCTTCGTCCTGGTCGTGGAGGAGGAACGCACGTCGTGGAACGCATCCTGATCGTGGAGGACGAGGAGCGGATCGCCTCCTTCGTCGAGAAGGGGCTGCGCGCCCAGGGGTATCTCACCACCGTCGCCGGCGACGGGGACACCGGGTACGACCACGCCGCCTCCGGCGGCTTCGACCTCGTGATCCTCGACATCGGCCTGCCCGGCCAGGACGGCTTCACGGTGCTGCGCCGGCTGCGCGAGGACCGGGTGACGGTGCCGGTGATCGTGCTGACCGCCCGGGACTCGGTGCGCGACACGGTGGCCGGGCTCGAGGGCGGGGCGGACGACTGGATGACCAAGCCGTTCCGCTTCGAGGAGCTGCTGGCCCGGGTGCGGCTGCGGGTGCGCACCGCGGCCCGCGCGCCGGAGGTCACGGTGCTGCGCTCGGGCACGCTCTCCCTGGACCTGCGCACCCGCCGCGCCCGCGCCGAGGACCGGACGGTCGACCTGACGGCGCGGGAGTTCGTGCTGCTGGAGCTGTTCCTGCGGCACCCCGGGCAGGTGCTCTCCCGCGAGCAGATCCTGTCGCAGGTCTGGGGCTACGACTTCGACCCGGGCTCCAACATCGTCGACGTCTACGTCCGCGCGCTGCGCAGGAAGCTGGGCGCCGCCCGCCTGGAGACCGTGCGCGGGATGGGCTACCGC
>NZ_JACADT010000473.1:0-4293 GCF_013421635.1 Streptomyces sp. UH6
GGTCGGCGAGCACTTGAGGGAGCGGCTGGCGGCCGGGCCCGGGGTGATCGACGCGATGTTCGCCGCCGGGGCGATCGTCGGAGCGGACGGCCGGCCGGTCGACCCGCGGACCCCCTACCGGGCCGGGCTGCACGTCTGGTTCCACCGCGAGCTGCCCGCCGAGGAGCCGGTGCCGTTCCCGGTGGAGGTCGTGTACCGGGACGAGCACATCGTGGTCGCCGACAAGCCGCACTTCCTGGCGACCACCCCCCGCGGCCGCCATGTCGCCGAGACGGCGCTGGCCCGGCTGCGGCGGGACCTCGGCATCCCCACCCTGACGGCGGCGCACCGGCTGGACCGGCTGACCGCGGGCCTGGTCCTCTTCACGGTGCGGCCCGAGGAGCGCGGCGCGTACCAGACGCTCTTCCGGGACCGGCGCATCGCCAAGGAGTACGAGGCGGTCGCCCCGCACGACCCCGCGCTGGAGCTGCCCCGGGTGGTGCGCAGCCGCCTGGTGAAGGAGCGCGGGTCGCTGACCGCGCGCGAGGCCGAGGGCGAGCCCAACGCCGTGAGCCGGATCGAGCTGATCCGGTGGCGCGGCGGCCTGGGCCGTTACCGGCTGCTGCCGGAGACCGGGCAGACGCACCAGCTGCGCGTCCACCTGTGCTCGCTGGGCGTGCCGATCCTCGGTGACCCGCTCTACCCCGAGGTGGCCCCGCCGGCCGCCCCCGGCGACTTCTCCCGGCCGCTCCAGCTGCTGGCCCGCCTCCTGCGCTTCACCGACCCGGTGACCGGCAGGCGGCACGAGTTCCGCAGCGGGCGCGAGCTGGAGGCCTTCCCCTCCTAGGCCCGCGCCCTCGCGACCCCCTCCTCGGCCCGCGCCCTCACGACCGCGCCGCCGCTACCCCACCGAGGAGTAGGCGACCACGCCCCGCAGCAGCGCGTCGACGGCCTTGCGCGCCGTCCTCGGCACGGTGGACCCCTCGGAGGGCGCCGCCGCGGAGATCTGGCCGAGCACGTCGATGACCTGCTTGCACCAGCGGACGAAGTCGCCGGCCGGCATCTCGGCCTCCCGCAGCACCTCGTCCAGCCCCTTGTCGGAGGCCCACATGTAGGCCGCCCAGGCGAAGCCGAGGTCCGGCTGCCGCTGGCCCACGCCCTCGGTCTGCCGGATGCGGAACTCCTCCTCCATCGCGTCCAGCCGGCCCCAGATGCGGACCGTCTCGTCCAGCGCGGCCTTGGCCTTGCCCGAGGGCACCTTGGGTGCGAGGGCGTCGTCCCCGGCGCGGGACTCGAAGACCAGCGCCGAGACGCAGGCCGCCAGCTCGGCGGGGTTCAGCCCCTCCCACACGCCGGCCCGCAGGCACTCGCTGGACAGCAGGTCCAGCTCGCCGTAGAGGCGGGCCAGCCGCTTGCCGTGCTCGGTGACCTCGTTGCCGCGCAGGTAGTCCAGCTCGGTCAGCAGGGCCACGATGCGGTCGAAGGTCCGGGCGATGGTGTTGGTCCGCCCGTCGATGCGCCGCTCCAGCTGCGAGGTGTCGCGCATCAGCCGGTGGTACCGCTCGGCCCACCGGGCGTGGTCCTCGCGGTCGTCGCAGCCGTGGCAGGGGTGCGCCCGCAGGGCGGTGCGCAGCCGCTTGATCTCCCGGTCGTCGGCGGCCTCGGCGCGGCGCTTGCGGTGCCGCTCGGGCGCGATGTGCCCGGCCTTGGTGCGCAGCGCGGAGGCCAGGTCACGGCGGGACTGCGGGGAGCGCGCGTTGAACGACCGGGGGATCCGCATGCGGTCCAGCGGCTCCACCGGCACCGGGAAGTCCATCTCGGCGAGGCGCTTGACCTGGCGCTCGGCGGTGAGCACCAGGGGGCGGGGCCCGTCGTGGCGGTCGAAGCCGCGGTGGCCGTCGGTCCGCCCGGCGGACAGGCCCGGGTCGAGGACCAGGGCGAGCCCGGCGTACTTGCCGGTCGGCACGTGGATGATGTCTCCGGGCTTCAGCCGCTCCAGGGAGGCGGCGGCCTCGGCGCGGCGCAGGTGGGCGCCCTGCCGGGCCAGCTCGTTCTCCCGGTCCTTGAGCTCGCGGCGCAGCCGGGCGTACTCGTCGAAGTCGCCCAGGTGGCAGGTCATGGCCTCCTTGTAGCCGGCCAGGCCCTCCTCGTTCTTCTGCACCTGCCGGGAGATCCCGACCACCGACTTGTCGGCCTGGAACTGGGCGAACGAGGTCTCCAGCAGCTCGCGGGAGCGGTGCCGCCCGAACTGCTCGACCAGGTTGACCGCCATGTTGTACGACGGCTTGAAGCTGGACCGCAGCGGATAGGTGCGGGTGCCCGCGAGACCGGCCAGGTGCTCCGGGTTCATCGCCCGCTGCCACAGCACCACGGCGTGGCCCTCGACGTCGATGCCACGGCGGCCGGCCCGGCCGGTGAGCTGGGTGTACTCGCCGGGGGTGATGTCGGCGTGGGTCTCGCCGTTCCACTTGACGAGCTTCTCCAGCACCACGGAGCGGGCGGGCATGTTGATGCCCAGCGCCAGTGTCTCGGTGGCGAAGACCGCCTTGACCAGGCCGCGGACGAAGAGCTCCTCGACGACCTCCTTGAAGGTCGGCAGCATGCCCGCGTGGTGGGCGGCGATGCCGCGCTCGAGGCCTTCCAGCCACTCGTAGTAGCCGAGGACGTGCAGGTCCTCCGCGGGGATGGAGGCGGTGCGCTCCTCGACCAGGTCGCGCACCCTCTGGCGGGCCGCGTCGTCGTTGAGCCGCAGGCCGGCGTAGAGGCACTGCTGGACGGCGGCCTCGCAGCCGGCCCGGCTGAAGATGAAGGTGATCGCGGGCAGCAGGCCCTCGGCGTCGAGCCGTTCGATGACCTCGGCGCGGCTGGGCGTCCAGACCCGCGAACGCTGGCGGCGCTCCCGCTCCCGGTCGGCCTCGCGCATCATCTTGCCGCGGCGGCGCTCCTGGTAGGAGGGGCGGCTGGCCTCCAGCCGGGCCATCCGGGTCAGGTCGGGGTTGACGGCCTTCCGGTGCCCCTCGGCCTCCTCGAACAGGTCGTACATCCGGCGTCCGGCCAGCACGTGCTGGAAGAGCGGCACCGGGCGGTGCTCAGAGACGATCACCTCGGTGTCGCCGCGGACGGTGTCGAGCCAGTCGCCGAACTCCTCGGCGTTGGAGACGGTCGCGGAGAGGGAGACCAGGGTGACGGACTCCGGGAGGTGGATGATCACTTCCTCCCAGACGGCGCCGCGGAAGCGGTCGGAGAGGTAGTGCACCTCGTCCATCACCACGTAGCCGAGGCCCAGCAGCGTCTGCGAGCCGGCGTACAGCATGTTCCGCAGCACCTCGGTGGTCATCACGACCACGGGGGCGTCGGAGTTCACGCTGTTGTCACCGGTGAGCAGGCCGACCTTGTCGGCGCCGTACCGGCGGCACAGGTCGGCGTACTTCTGGTTGGAGAGCGCCTTGATGGGCGTGGTGTAGAAGCACTTCCTGCCCTGGCTCAGGGCCAGGTGGACGGCGAACTCGCCGACGATCGTCTTGCCGGAGCCGGTGGGGGCGGCCACGAGCACGCCCTTGCCGGCCTCCAGGGCCTTGCACGCCTCTATCTGGAACGGATCGAGGCCGAAGTCGTACATCTCGCGGAACGGGCCGAGCGCGGTGGCCTGCTCCGCGGCGCGCCTGCGGGCTGCCGCGTACCGCTCGGCGGGAGAGAGATCCTCTGTCATCGTACGTTCGAGCGTACCCGTCGCCGCCGACAACCGAACGATCTTTTGCGGGCGCCCGTCGTCAGCCGGCTCCCGCCACCCGCACCGCGCCGCGGACGCACTCCGCGGTGATCGGCAGCGGGCCCAGCCGCTCCCCGTCGACGTAGGCGGTCAGGTCCTCCGCCATCAGTTCCACCCGCGACGCCCGGTGGGTGGTCACCACCGGGTGGTCGACGTGCGTGCCCCGGTAGACGCGCGGGAAGACCTTGAGCAGCGTGGCACGGCTGCACCCGCCGACGACGGTCACGTCGAAGAGCCCGTCCCGCAGGTCCGCGCCGGGGCAGATGCGCATGCCGCCGCCGTAGGAGGACCCGTTGCCGACGGCGATCAGGGTCGCCTCCACCTCGCGGGTCTCGCCGCCGTCCAGGGTGAGGCGGTAGGGCAGGGGCCGGAACGCCGCCAGTTCCGCGACGATCGCCAGGTCGTACCGGAAGCGGCCGACCGGCAGCCTCATGCGGTTGCCCCGGTCGTTGACCCGGGAGTCGAACCCGGTGGCGATCACGGTGCCGAACCAGCGCCCGTTCACCCGGCCCAGGTCGATCGCGGCCGGCCGCGACTCCTTCAGC
>NZ_JACADT010000474.1:0-4290 GCF_013421635.1 Streptomyces sp. UH6
CCGGCCGCCCTGCCCTGCCCGGGACGTCGTCCGGAACTCCGCCCGGGCGGCGGGAGGAAGGACCGCGGAAGAGCCGGACGGGTGCGCGCGGGTTGCGCGCGCCGGAGGGCGGCGTCAGCGTGAGGGACGTGGCGTGAAACGCGTCACGCGGCGCTGTGCCGCTCCGTCCCGGCCCGCTTGATCGCCGCGTCCCGTTTGCGGACGTACCAGACACCGATGATCCCCAGCCCGCCGCCGGCCAGGCAGGTCCACACCCACCACGTGTGCCCGTTGTCGTCGAACCATCCGTAGAAGGGCAGTTGGACGAGGAAGAGGACGAACCACAGGATCGTGCCGCCGGTGATGGTGGCTACCACGGGCCCCTCCAGGGGCTCCGGCGCCTCGTGCTTGGGGGTCCACTTCGCCATGACCACAGTTTACGAGGCCCGTCGCACCCTCTTTCGACCCTCGTCACATTCGCGTTCAGAGATTCGCTAACGCCAGGTTTATATGTTCATACTGGTGGAACCACCGTCTGGCTGGATCGCATCGTAGGAAACCACGAGACCCACCGGGCGGACCCCCCAACCCCCCTGTGCATCTGAGGTTCCGTATGTCCACCTCGGCCACCGCCAAGGCCACCGCGCCCGAGCAGCCGGGCAGCCGGCCCCGGTTCGGCGCTCTCGACCGCTTCTTCAAGATCTCCGAGCGCGGCAGCTCCCTGCCCCGTGAGATCCGCGGCGGATTCGCCACCTTCTTCGCGATGGCGTACATCATCGTGCTGAACCCGATCATTCTGGGCAGCGCGAAGGACATGTACGGGAACCAGCTCGACAACGCGCAGCTGGTCACCGCGACCGCCCTGTCCGCGGCCTTCTCCACCCTCCTGATGGGCGTCATCGGCAACGTGCCGATCGCGCTGGCCGCCGGACTCGGCGTCAACACCGTCGTCGCGCTCCAGCTCGCCCCGCGGATGTCGTGGGCGGACGCGATGGGCATGGTCGTGCTGGCCGGCTTCGTGGTGATGCTGCTGGTCGCCACGGGTCTGCGGGAACGGGTGATGAACGCGGTGCCGTTCGGCATCCGCAAGGCGATCGCCATCGGCATCGGCCTGTTCGTGCTGCTCATCGGTCTGGTCGACTCGGGCTTCGTCACCCGCATGCCGGACGCCGCCAACACCACCGTCCCGCTCCAGCTCGGCGTCGGCAACCAGCTCCTCGGCTGGCCGGTCCTGGTCTTCGTCCTCGGTGTGCTGCTCACCTTCGCCCTGATGATCCGCAAGGTGCCCGGCGCGATCCTGATCTCGATCGTCGTGATGACCGTCGTCGCCATGGTGATCCACGCCCTCGCCGACGTGAAGAGCTGGGGCCTGACCACGCCCGAGTGGCCCGGCAACCCCTTCGCGGCCCCCGACTTCGGCCTGATCGGCCAGGTCAGCCTGTTCGGCGGGTTCGAGAAGGTCGGCCTGCTGACCGGCATCCTCTTCGTCTTCACCGTCCTGCTGTCCTGCTTCTTCGACGCCATGGGCACGATCATGGGCATCAGCGACGAGGCGAAGCTGACCGACGCCCAGGGCCAGATGCCCGGCATGAACAAGGTGCTGTTCATCGACGGCATCGCGGTCGCCGCCGGTGGCGCCAGCTCCTCCTCGGCCACCACCTGCTTCGTGGAGTCCACCGCGGGCGTCGGTGAGGGCGCGCGCACCGGTCTCGCCAACGTGGTCAGCGGCGCGCTCTTCGCCGTCGCGCTCTTCCTGACCCCGGTCGCCACCATGGTCCCGTCGCAGGCCGCCACCCCGGCGCTGGTCGCGGTCGGCTTCCTGATCCTGGCGGGCAACATCAAGGAGATCGACTGGAGCGACTGGTCGATCGCGATCCCGGCCTTCATCACCATGCTGGCGATGCCGTTCACCTTCTCCATCACCACCGGCATCGGCCTCGGCTTCATCACCTTCGCGGTGCTGCGCCTGGTCACCGGCCGCGCCAAGGGCGTCCCGGCCGCGATGTGGGCGGTGGCGGCGGTGTTCGTCTTCTACTACCTGATGCCGGCCCTCGGCCTCGCCTGATCCGCCCGGGGCCCGCCGGCCCCGCGCCCGGCGGCTCCGGCCGTCACAGCCACTACGGCCCCGCGTTCCCGTGCGCGGGGCCGTAGTGTTTCCGCGTCTCCTCGACCGCGGCCCGGAACCGCTGGTCGAAGTCGTCCCGCACGAGCGTCCGGACGACATAGTCCTGGACGCTCATGCCGCTCCTCGCCGCGTGCGTGCGGAGACGGTCGAGCAGGTCCCCGTCGACACGCAGGCTGAGCACACCGGTGTCGTCGTGACCCGTCGTCTGCGTCATCTGCATGGGGACGAGGGTCGCGCCGGGTGTGGACAGGTGTCCCGTTTCCGCTCCCCGGATCACTCCTTCGGGTGATGTAGGGCACCCTCTTGACGCCACGGGGCCCTCCCGGTGTTCTTTAGCCAGAGTAATGAGTTACTCTAAAGACATGCTGGACCTCACCCACGGCGACGATTCGCACGCCGTGAACGACCTGCGCTCCGCCGTGATGCGACTGGCCCGTCGGCTCAAGCACCAGCGGGTGGACGAGTCGCTGAGCCCCACCGAGATGTCGGTGCTCGGCACCCTCGCCCGCTGCGGCCGCGCCACCCCCGGCGAGCTGGCCCGCAAGGAACACGTGCAGCCGCCGTCCATGACCCGCATCGTGGCCCTGCTGGAGGCCAAGGGGCTGGTGCGGCTGGAGCCGCACCCGGAGGACCGCAGACAGAAGGTCGTCTCCCAGACCGACGCGGCCGAGGCGATGCTCGAGGAGAGCCGCCGCAAGAGGAACGCGTTCCTCGCCGCGCTGGTGGAGGAGGGACTCGACGAGGAGGAATGGGCGAAGCTCCGCGCCGCCGCGCCGGTGCTGGAGAAGCTCGCCCACCTGTGAGCTGGACCCCAGAAGGAGGCGAAACTCTTTGAGTTCGGGACCCGGAGCAGACTCCGCCCCCGCACCGATCGAACCAACGACCCGTGGCACCACCCGCAGGATCCGCACCGCCCGTACCGCCCGCACCGCACGTAGCGCCCGCGGCGCCCGCCGCACCGGTTCCGCCGAACGGCCCCGCGGGGGCTCGATGTTCAGCTCCCTGCGGGTCCGGAACTACCGGCTCTTCTTCACGGGCCAGGTCGTCTCCAACATCGGCACCTGGATGCAGCGCATCGCCCAGGACTGGCTGGTGCTCAGCCTCACCGGCTCGTCCACCGCCGTCGGCATCACCACGGCCCTGCAGTTCCTGCCCATGCTCCTCTTCGGACTCTACGGCGGCCTGCTGGTCGACCGGCTGCCCAAGCGGCCGACGCTGCTGGTCACCCAGTCCTCGATGGCCGTCACCGGCCTCGCGCTCGCCGCGCTCGACCTGAGCGGACACGTCGAGGTGTGGCACGTGTACGTCGCCGCGATGCTCGTCGGCATGGCCACGGTCGTCGACAACCCGGCGCGGCAGACCTTCGTCTCCGAGATGGTCGGCCGGGGCCAGCTGCAGAACGCGGTCAGCCTCAACTCCGCCAACTTCCAGTCCGCCCGCCTGGTCGGGCCCGCCGTCGCCGGTGTGCTGATCACCGGCATGGGCACGGGCTGGGCGTTCCTGATCAACGGCCTGTCGTTCGCCGCGCCCATCGCCTGTCTGATGCTGATGCGGGCCCGTGAACTCCACCCGGTGGAACGCGCCCCGCGCGCCAAGGGCCAGCTGCGGGAGGGCATCCGCTACGTCTCGGGGCGGCCGCACCTGTACTGGACGATCGTCCTGATCGGCTTCGTCGGGGCGTTCGGGTTCAACTTCCCCGTCGTCCTCTCCGCCTTCGCCGACGACGTCTTCCACATCGGGGCCGGCGGCTACTCCCTGTTCAACACGCTGATCGCGGTCGGTTCGCTGGCCGGCGCGCTGCTGGCGGCGCGCCGGAGCCAGGCGCGGCTGCGGCTGCTGATCGCGTCGGCCTTCGCCTTCGGCGTGCTGGAGGTGGCGGCGGCGCTCAGCCCCGAGCTGTGGATGTTCGCGCTGCTGCTGGTGCCGATCGGGGCGTTCAGCATGACGGTCAACGTCACCGCCAACACCGGGATCCAGATGGCGACCGAACCGGCGATGCGAGGGCGGGTGATGGCGCTCTTCATGATGATCTTCCTGGGCGGCACGCCGTTCGGAGCACCGCTGGCCGGGTGGGCGACGGACGTCTACGGCCCCCGGGCGGGGTTCGCGGTCTGCGGCGCGGTCGCGGCGCTGTCCGCGGTCGTGGTGGGCGTGGTGCTGGCGCGCGTCGGCCGCCTGCGGATCGC
>NZ_JACADT010000475.1:0-4288 GCF_013421635.1 Streptomyces sp. UH6
GGCGCCGGCGACGGCGCGCCCGTTCACCAGCGCGGCACCTTCTTCTCGTAGGCGGGGTCGACGGACCGCATGTACCCGGTGTCGTCACGGTCGCGGAGGCCGCAGGCGAGGTACTGCTCGTGCAGGCGGGCCAGTTCGTCCCGGTCGAGCTCGACGCCGAGCCCGGGGCGGGTCGGTACGGCCACCGCGCCGTCGTGGAATTGGAGGACCCCGGGAGCGATCACGTCCTCCGTCTTCCACGGCCAGTGGGTGTCACAGGCGTAGGTCAGGTTGGGGGTCGCGGCGGCCAGGTGGGTCATGGCGGCCAGGCTGATGCCCAGGTGGGAGTTGGAGTGCATCGACAGGCCCAGGCCGAAGGTGTCGCAGATCCCGGCGAGCAGCCCCGAGCGCCGCAGGCCGCCCCAGTAGTGGTGGTCGGAGAGCACGACCTGGACGGCGTCCCGGGAGACCGCGGGGGCCACCTCCTCGAAGGAGACCACGCACATGTTGGTGGCGAGCGGCATCGACGCCTCCCGGGCGACGGCGGCCATGCCGTCCTGTCCGGGGGTGGGGTCCTCCAGGTACTCGAGGACCCCGTCGAGTTCACGGGCGACGTGCAGTGACGTCTCCACGCTCCAGGCGCAGTTGGGGTCGATCCTCAGCGGGAGCTCGGGGAAGGCCTCGCGCAGCGCGTGGACGGTGTCGATCTCCTGGTCCGGCGGGAGGACTCCGCCCTTGAGCTTGAGGGCGGTGAAACCGTAGGTGTCGACCATGCGGCGGGCCTGGGCGACGATGCCGTCGGCGTCCAGGGCCTCGCCCCAGTCGTCGCCCGCGGCGCCGGGGTGGGCGGCCCACTTGTAGAAGAGGTAGGCGCTGAACGGCACCCGGTCGCGGACCGCCCCGCCCAGCAGGTCACTGACGGGGCGTCCCGCCGCCTGGCCCTGGATGTCGAGACAGGCGACCTCGAAGGGCGAGAAGACACGGTCCACGGTGCTGCTGGTGGTGATCATCCCGGTGAGTCCGTGGCCGTCGCTGCCGGTGTCGCCGTCGAGCACCCGGGCGACGGCGGCCCTGATGCGGCCGAGGTGGTGGACGTCCAGGCCGGTCAGGGCGTCGGCCGCGGCGCGGAGACGGCGCAGGTGGCCGGTGTCGGCGTAGGTCTCGCCGAGGCCCAGGAGCCCCTGGTCGGTGTGCACCTCGAGGACGGCCCGCAGGGCGTACGGCTCGTGCACGCCCACGGCGTTGAGCAGCGGCGGGTCCTGGAAGGCGACGGGGGTGACGGTGACCGAGGTGATCCGTATCGCGTCGCTCATCGGCCGGCCTCCTTGGCGGTCCGCTCGACGATCTCGAGTCCCGCGTCGATGATGCGGCGCAGCCGCTCGAGGTGCTGGGGCGCCGGGTCGGTCAGGGGTGGCCGGACGCCTCCGACGTCGTGTCCGCGCAGCGCGATGCCGGCCTTGATCAGGGAGACGGCGTAGCCGGGGACCTTGTCGCGCAGGGACACCAGCGGGTGGAAGAACTCCCGCAGCAGGAGGTCGGTGGTGTCCTGGTCGCCGGTGGTGACGGCGCGGTGGAAGGCGTGCGAGATCTCCGGGGCGAAGCAGAACACCGCGGAGGAGTACAGCTCGACGCCGATGCCGCGGTAGGCGGGAACGGTCACCTCGGCGGTGGGCATGCCGTTGAAGAACTGGAACGGCTTGCCGCTCCCGGCCAGCGCGGAGCGCACCGCCAGGACGGTGCGGGAGAGCCGGTCGAGGTCGCCCACCCCGTCCTTGAAGCCGACGACCCTGTCCATCCGCGCCACCTCGGCCGCCGCGTCGGGGGTGAAGAGGGCGTTGGAGCGGTTGTAGACGATCACCGGCAGGTCGCTCGCGGCCGCGACCTGCCGGGTGTACGCGACCAGTCCGGCGGCGGGCGACTCGACCAGGTAGGGCGGGAGCAGCAGCAGGCCGTCCGCCCCCGCCTCCTGCGCGATGCGGGAGAAGCGCCGGGCCAGCGGCAACGGGCCGCCGGTGCCGGCGAAGACGGGAACCCGGCCGGCCGCCGTCTCGACGGCGGTGGAGACGACCTCGCCGTACTCCTCGGGGTCCAGTGCGTGGAACTCGCCGGTGCCGCAGGCGGCGAAGACACCTCCGGGACCGGCGTCGAGTCCGCGCCCGACGTGTTCGGCGAGTGCCGCCCTGTCGATGGCTCCGGACGCGGTGAAGGGGGTCACCGGAAAGAACAGTACGCCGTCGAACATGGGCACCTCGGGGCTCTCGCGTCCACATATGTGGACGCCATCTCCATTTGCGAACCGACGCCCGCAGCGTAAGACCCCGCCTGACGGCCGGTCAAGGCACCCTCCGCACCCCCTCACGGGGCGGGGCGGGCCCGAGGAGTTCGGCGCCCCCAGCAGGCCCCGGGGCAACGCAGGCCACACAGGCCCCACGAACCCCGGAGTCCTCAAGAGAATCCGAGGGCGCAGAAATGCGCAGGGGCCTCGAAAGATCCCACGCATCCCGGGGAGCAATTCCTTCCCCGGACGCCATTCGCAACACAGCGTCAAACCATTACCCAACGCTTTACCCGCACCCCTTCGGGCGTGGTGCACGCGACCCCAGTTCCGGGTGAAAGTGGTGCACCGGTTCCCTGGTTCGCCCCATGCCCCGGGCATAGTCTCCTGAACCCGCCCCCTCGAGGCCCGGGCTGCTTTCGCGCAGCGCTCCCCTGCGGCCGCGAATCCGAAGGAAACGACGCATGCTCGAAGGGTTCAGCTTTCTCTCGATCACCGAAGTGCCCTCCAAGGAAGTGAAGGAGGGAATCACGGCGAAGATCCTCAAGGAAGGCACGGCGGAGGACCCGTCGGTCTTCATGGAACTCACCTTCGCCCCGGGTGCGGCCTTCGGGAGGGACGAGCACTCCGAATTGGAGATCTTGCACGTCCTGGAAGGCGACTTCAGTGACGGAGATGCCGTTCACGGCCCCGGCACCGTGATTATCGGGCATCCTGGTTCGGTGCATTTCCCGGCCTCCTCGTCGGGCTGCCGGGTGCTCGCCTTCCATCCTCAGGGATGACATTCCGGCCGGACCGACCACCGAAGCGGGCGGCCGGCCGGTTCCTCCCCGGCGGAGCGGGAGCGCCCGGGGTGGCCGAACACGCTCCGGAGAAGTGATCGCCGGCGACTCGTCCGGCATTCCGTCCCCGCGGGCGACGACAACACCTTCCTGGTCGATTGGCGATAACGCGTGCTCGATTACACGGACTTGGTCATCGGAGCGTCGTCCGCGCTCGGTTCGGCGATCGTGGTGTGGTCGGCCTGCCTGCCGGGCAGGCGCCGCGCCGCACGGGAGCTGGCCGAGGCCCTGGCGGCCGCCCGGGAGAAGGCGGAGGCCGCCGAACTCGCCCGGCAGGAACAGGGCCGGCACTGGCAGTACGCCCAGCAGGTGATCAGCGAGCTGGAGTGCCTGGTGGAGCGGCGGCTCCCCCAGGTGGTGCAGGAACTGGAGGGCGTACGGGTCCCGGCCACGGCCGGACTCGCGCACCCCGCCGTCTTCGAGGGCACCGAGGTCGCCGGCTACCTCTCCGCCGCCGAGGGCCTGGTGCGCGGCGCGGGTGACGTGGTCCGGCGCGGCGTCGAGGAGTCGGCGCGTGGAGCGCTGCGCGGTATCGCCGAGGAGGTCCAGGCCGCGCTGACGCACGCCCAGGCCGACATCGACGACGGTCTCGACGACCTGGAGCTGACCGGTGGCGGCGTGTACGCCGGCGCGAAGGACCTGCGCTCGATCCTGACCAAGGTGGACCACAGCGTCACCATGGGCGTCCACAGCGTGCAGCGGCTGCGGATCCTCACCGACTCCTGGCCCGGGATCCAGCGCGCCAGCTGCACGGTCGCGGAGATCGTGGAGAGCGCCCGCGGCCGTATCCGGCACAGCAACGCCGTCGACTACGCCTACCACGTCGACACCGGCGAGATCGTCGTCGACGGCCTGATCGTCGAGCCGGCCATCGTGGCGCTGACCGAACTGCTGGCCAACGCGACCGCCTACTCCGGTGGCACGGTCTCCGTCCACGTGCAGCGGGTGTCCAACGGGATCCGGTTCTCGGTGGAGGACCAGGGACTCGGCATGGCCCCGCTCCAGCTCGAGGAGGCGGAACGCTCCCTGGCCGCGGGCGGGGCGTGGGTGACCGATCTGGCGGAGCCGGGCCGGCTCGGATTCCTGGTGGTGGGACGGCTGATGTCCGAGTACGGGCTGCGGGCGGGCCTCGCCCCGTCCGCCGCGGGCGGGATGCGTGCCGACCTCCTGGTCCCCGACGCCCACCTGCGCG
>NZ_JACADT010000476.1:0-4288 GCF_013421635.1 Streptomyces sp. UH6
CAGCCGCCGCAACCGCAGTCGCAGCCGCCGTTCCCGCACCAGGCGGGTCCCGCCGGCGCGTACCCGGTCCACGCGGAGCGCAGCCCCACCACCTTCCACCAGCTGTCCCTCGGCCGGGTGATGCGCATCGGCCGCGCCCTGGAGAACGAACTGGTCGTCTCCGACCTCCAGGTCTCCCGGAACCACGCCGAGTTCCACGCCATGCCCGACGGCCGCTGCGAGATCCGCGACCTCGGCTCGCACAACGGCACCTACGTCAACGGCCAGCCCATACCCAAGGGCGGTACCCGGGTCCTCGGCCCGTCCGACGTCATCGGCGTGGGCCACTCGACGTTCCGGCTGGTCGGCGACCGGCTGGAGGAGTTCGTCGACACCGGCGAGGTCAGCTTCTCGGCCCGCCACCTCACGGTCACCGTCGACGGCGGCAAGCAGATCCTCAAGGACGTCTCGTTCGCCGTCCCCGAGAAGTCGCTGGTCGCGGTGATCGGCCCGTCCGGTTCCGGCAAGTCGACCCTGCTCAAGGCGCTCACCGGCTACCGGCCCGCCGACCAGGGCGACGTCCTCTACGACAACCGGAACCTGTACAAGCAGTTCGCCGAGCTCCGCCAGCGCATCGGTCTGGTCCCGCAGGACGACATCCTGCACAAGGAGCTCACCGTCAAGAAGGCCCTCGGCTACGCGGCCAAGCTCCGCTTCCCCGCGGACACCACGTCCGCCGAGCGCGCGGCCCGGATCGACGAGGTGCTGCGCGAGCTCAAGCTCGACGTGCACAAGGACAAGAAGGTCACCTCGCTCTCCGGCGGCCAGCGCAAGCGCGTCTCGGTGGCGCTGGAGCTGCTGACCAAGCCGTCGCTGATCTTCCTGGACGAGCCCACCTCCGGCCTCGACCCGGGCATGGACCGCGACGTGATGCAGTTGCTCCGCGGCCTGGCCGACGACGGCCGCACGGTCCTGGTGGTCACCCACTCGGTGGCCGAGCTGGCCATCTGCGACAAGCTCCTGGTGATGGCGCCCGGCGGTGCGGTGGCCTACTTCGGTCCGCCGGACGAGGCGCTCAACTTCTTCGGCTACTCCACCTGGGCCGACGTCTTCTCCGCCTTCGAGAACTACCGCGACTACGACTGGGCGGGCCGCTGGAAGGGCTCGCAGCACTACCAGACGTACGCCGCGGACCTCGACGCGGTGGCCCCGCAGACGGCGTACGCGCCGCCGCAGGCGATCCGGCCCCCCAAGCCGCAGGGCTGGTTCTCCCAGTTCCTGACGCTGGTCCGCCGCTACGTGTCGGTGATCGCCTCGGACCGCGGATTCCTGGCGCTGATGGTGATCCTGCCGGCCGTCATCGGTTCCGTGAGCCTGCTGATCAACCCGGACCGCGGCCTGCTGCCCAACCCGCTGAACCCGCAGACCGGGCGGATCGTCCCCAACGGCACGGCCACCACCGTCCTGCTGATCCTCGCGGTCGGCGCCTGCTTCGCGGGCGCCGCCAACTCGGTCCGTGAGCTGATCAAGGAACGGGTGATCTACGAGCGGGAGCGGGCCACCGGCCTGTCCCGGTCGGCGTACCTGATGTCCAAGGTCTTCGTGCTGGGCCTGATCACGGTCTTCCAGGGTCTGCTGGTGGGCGTGATCGGCTTCGCCAACCGCGAGATCCCCGAGGAAGGGCTGCTGCTCAAGGGCATGGCCCTGGTCGAACTCTCGCTGCCGATCATGGGCCTGGGCTTCACCTCGATGATGTTCGGCCTGATCATCTCGGCGCTGGTGAAGACGGCCGAGAAGACCATGCCGCTGCTGGTCATGTTCTCGATCATCCAGGTGGTCTTCACCGGCTGCCTCTTCGCCCTGCACGGCACACCGGGCGTCAACGAGTTCTCGTACCTGATGCCCTCGCGCTGGGCGGTCGCGGCGGCGGGCGCCACGCTCGACTTCAACCGCATCGCCCCGCCGGAGCCCGGCGCGGCGAACGACCCGCTGTGGGAGCACACCCTCGGCACCTGGTCGCTGGACATGATCGCGCTCATCGGCCTCGGCGCCGTCTGCGGCTTCTTCGTGGCCCGCTTCCTGCGCCGCCACGAGCCGGAGGTCATGCGCAAGTGACCCGGCCGGTCCGCGCCTGAGGCGGTCCGGACATGGCGCAAGGGCGGCACCCCGGTGGGGTGCCGCCCTTTCAACGTGTCAGCGTCTGCCGCTCAGAGGTCCGCGCCTGCCTCAGTACGCGCTGTTGACGTTGTCGATGGTGCCGTAGCGGTCGGCGGCGTAGTTGGCCGCGGCCACGATGTTGGCCACCGGGTGGTAGATGTCGTCCGGCGTGCCCTTGACGTGGTACGTCTCGAAGGTCGGCGGGATCACCTGCAGCAGGCCCTTGGACGGGATGCCGTTCTGGGCGTTGATGTCCCAGAGGTTGATCGCCTTCGGGTTGCCCGAAGACTCTCGGATGATGTTCTTGTACAGACCGTGGTACGAGCCCGGAATGTCGTTCTTGTCCATGATGTCGAGGGCCTCGCGGATCCAACCGTCCAGGTTGTTCGCGTAGACCTTCTTCGTCTCGGCCTTCTTGGCGACCGGACGGGCGGCGGAACGGCTGGCTTCCTTCTCCTGGCGCTCCTTGGCGGCCTTCTCGGCAGCCGCCTTCTTGGCAGCGGCCTCGTCGGCAGCCTTCTTCTCCTCGGCCTTCTGCTCCGCCTGCTGGGCGGCCACGGCCTCGGCCTTCACGCTCGCACCCGCGGCCTGGTCGGCGATGCCGGCCTTCACGTTCTGGATCTGACCGGCGCTGTAGACCACCGGCTGGGCCTGGACGGCCTCGTCCGTGGCGGTCTCGGCACTGGCCGGGACGACGGTGAAGGCGAGGGCCGCGGCGCTCAGGGCACCGGCACCCGCGATGCCGACCTTCTGCATCTGCTTCTTGGTGACGGCGGTGCGGTAAGCGGAAAGGTTGAACTTCGGCATGGAACCTCATTCGTTGCGCGGAGGTCGCTCGGCGTCCGGGGGTTCGGACTGTCCGGACGGGCCGGACGGAAGTGCACCCGAGGGGCGTGTCTGCGCCGCGGACGAATCCGCTGCGGTGAGCGACATGAGCAATTCTTAGCGATCGCAAAACGGCCTGGCAATCATGTGATCTACGAAGGTGGATAGGAGAACGTAACCGGCAAATCAGGACAGATAGTGATCTAAGTCCAGTTCAGGCGGGGCGGCTATGTCCTACTTGTCTCCTATCTGCCTTCGTACGTGACGGCCGTCTCATGGACGGCCTCACACGGCGCCCCCGGGCTCCTCACGCACGGTTGCTTGCGCAATGCTTTCTGTCAATGGATTTCGGGGGGCGTCGGGGCCGGGTCCGGGACCGGGGACCGGTCTGCACCTGGTTCTCGCGACCGATCCGGCCCGTCCGGGCCGCCGGTAGCGTGACCGCCATGAACGAAGGGACCACCCGCTCGCCCGCCGGCCTGGCCGCCGTCAGCGACGCGCTGCTGGCCATGAGCCGGCGCCTGGAGGTGGGGGACGTCCTCAAGACGATCGTCGCCCGCGCCCGCGAGCTGCTCGGCGCCCGCTACGCCGCCCTGGGCGTGCCCGACGACTGCGGCGGCTTCGCCCGCTTCGTGGTCGACGGAGTGGACGAGCGGACGTGGAAGGCCATCGGACCCCTCCCGCGCCAGCACGGCATCCTCGCCGCCATGCTGCACGAGGGCCCGCAGCGCCTCGACGACGTCCGCACCGACCCCCGCTTCGAGGGCTGGCCCGCCGCCCACCCGGAGATGACCGACTTCCTCGGCATGCCGATCCGCGACGGCGACGAGATCCTCGGTGCCCTCTACCTGGCGAACAAGGAGAGGACGCACCGGGCGGCGACCGAGGGGGAGAGCACGGACAAGGAGGGGGCCGGCCCGCGGGCCCCGGCGGCCGGGGACGACGCCTGCGGCTTCACCGAGGAGGACGAGGAACTGCTGTCCCTCTTCGCCCAGCACGCCGCCATCGCCCTCACCAACGCACGCCTCTACGAGCGCAGCCGCGAGCTCACCATCGCCGAGGAGCGCTCCCGCCTCGCCCACGAGCTGCACGACGCGGTCAGCCAGAAGCTGTTCTCGCTCCGCCTCACCGCCCAGGCCGCCGCCACCCTGATCGACCGGGCGCCGGCCCGCGCCAAGGAGGCCATGGGCGAGGTCGCCGCACTGGCCGCCGAGGCCACCGACGAACTGCGCGCCGCGGTGATCGAGCTGCGGCCCGCCGCGCTCGACGAGGACGGACTGGTCGCCACCCTGCGCAGCCAGGTCCAGGTCCTCGACCGCGCCCACAC
>NZ_JACADT010000477.1:0-4274 GCF_013421635.1 Streptomyces sp. UH6
CGTCGAGCAGACCCGCGAGCTCGTCGATCACGGACTGGGTGGGTGCGCCCGCCGGGACCATCACCCACACCACGCGGGGAGCCTCCAGCGAGTCGGCCAGTTCGGCCAGGCTGGCCACGTCGGAGAGGTCCGGATCGCGGTCGTACCCGATCACGGTGTGGCCCGCCCGGCGGATGCGCTCGCGCATGTTCCCGCCCATCCTGCCGAGACCGATGAGTCCGAGCTGCATGACTGTCACTTCTTCCTGGTCGTTCGTCGGGCAGGTCCGCGGCCGTCGGACGGCCCCGGCACCTGTGTCGGCCCTGCTCAGGCCCCTGCTTCCGCTCCGGTTCCCGCCTGCGCCCCGGCGCCGTCCCGCAGGGCGATCTCGTACATGTCGTCGGCGTCGAGCCGCCGCAGTTCCTCGGCGATCAGCTCCGACGTCGGCCGGATCTTCAGCGCCAGGCTCCTCGGCGGCTGGCCGGGCAGCGTGAGGGCGGCGAGCGGTCCTTCCTCGCGGACCACGGACAGCTCGCCCCGGTCGGTCTCCAGCCGGACCGCGGTGACCGCGGGGCCGACGGAGGCCCGGACCTCGCCGGGCACCCGGAGCCGCTCCCGCAGCCAGCGGGCCAGGAGTTCCGCGCTCGGATTGCCCGGCTCCGCCTCCACCACCACGCCCCGCACCGGCGCGTGCTCCTGGTCGAGGGCGGCGGCGAGGGCGGAACGCCAGAGCGTCAGCCGGGTCCACGCCAGGTCGGTGTCGCCGGGCGTGTAGTTGGCCGCCCGCACCTCCAGCTCGGCCAGCGGGTCGGAGGCCGCGTCCATGTCGGTGATCCGGCGCTGCGCCAGCGCGCCCAGTGCGTCCCCGGCCGGGTTCTCCGGCGCGGCGACCGGCCACCACACCACCACCGGCGCGTCCGGCAGCAGCAGCGGCAGGACCACCGACTGGGCGTGGTCCCGCAGCTCGCCGTACAGCCGCAGCACCACCGTCTCGCCCGGTCCCGCGTCGGCGGCGACCCGCACCTCCGCGTCCAGCCGCGGATGGGTGCGGTCCCGCGGGCTGCGGGGATGACGGCGGATCACCACCACCGTCCGGGAGGGATGTTCCTGCGAGGCCTGCTGCGCGGCCCGCATGGCGTCGTAGGCGAACTCCTCGTCGATCACGACCACCATGGTCAGCACCATGCCGACGGCCGGTGTGCCCGACGCCCGGCGCGCGTGGAGCAGCGCCTTGTTGACTTCTCCGGCCGTGGTGTCGGTGAGGTCCAGTTTCATGGCCTGCGCCAGCTCCGTCCGTCTCGTGCGAGCATCTCGTCGGCCTCCGGGGGTCCCCAGCTGCCTGCCGGGTACTTGGCGGGCACACCGTGGGTGGCCCAGTACTCCTCGATCGGGTCCAGGATTCTCCAGGACTCCTCGACCTCCTCGGTGCGGGGGAACAGGTTGGCGTCACCCAGCAGCACGTCCAGGATGAGCCGCTCGTAGGCCTCCGGGCTGGACTCGGTGAAGGACTCGCCGTAGGCGAAGTCCATCGAGACGTCCCGGATCTCCATGGAGGTGCCCGGAACCTTGGAACCGAACCGCACGGTCATGCCCTCGTCGGGCTGGACCCGGATGACGATCGCGTTGGCCCCGAGCTCCTCGGTCGCCGTCGAGTCGAACGGCGAGTACGGGGCGCGCTGGAAGACGACCGCGATCTCGGTGACCCGGCGGCCCAGCCGCTTGCCGGTGCGCAGGTAGAACGGGACGCCCGCCCAGCGGCGGTTGTCGATCTCCAGCTTGATCGCCGCGAAGGTGTCCGTCATGGAGGAGGGGTCGATGCCGTCCTCCTCCAGGTAGCCCAGCACCCGCTGGCCGCCCTGCCAGCTGCCGGTGTACTGGGCCCGCACGGTGTGCTCGCCCAGGTCCTCCGGGAGCTGGACCGCCTTGAGGATCTTGAGCTTCTCGGTCAGCAGGGACTCGGCGTCGAAGGAGGCGGGCTCCTCCATCGCGGTGAGGGCGAGCAGCTGGAGCAGGTGGTTCTGGATGACGTCGCGGGCGGAGCCGATGCCGTCGTAGTAGCCGGCCCGGCCGCCGATGCCGATGTCCTCGGCCATCGTGATCTGTACATGGTCGACGTAGGAACGGCTCCACACCGGCTCGAACATCTGGTTGGCGAAGCGCAGCGCCAGGATGTTCTGCACCGTCTCCTTGCCCAGGTAGTGGTCGATCCGGAACACCTGGTCCGGGGCGAACACCTCGTGCACCAGCGCGTTGAGCGCGCGGGCACTGGCCAGGCCGTGGCCGAACGGCTTCTCGATCACCGCGCGCCGCCAGGAGCCCTGGGGGGCCTCGGCCAGGCCGTGCTTCTCCAGCTGCTGGACCACCCGGGGGAAGAACCTGGGCGGCACCGAGAGGTAGAAGGCGAAGTTCCCGCTGGTGCCGCGGGAGGTGTCCAGCTGTTCGACCGCCTCCCGCAACTGCTCGAACGCGCGGTCGTCGTCGAAGTCACCGGGGACGAAGTGCATGCCCTGGGCGAGCTGCTGCCAGACCTCCTCGCGGAAGGGGGTGCGCGCGTACTGCTCCACGGCGTCGTGCACCACCTGGGCGAAGTCCTGGTCGGCCCACTCGCGGCGCGCGAAGCCGACCAGGGAGAAGCCCGGTGGGAGCAGACCCCGGTTCGCGAGGTCGTACACGGCCGGCATCAGCTTCTTGCGGGACAGGTCGCCCGTGACGCCGAAGATGACGAGGCCGGACGGGCCCGCGATCCGGGGCAGCCTGCGGTCGCGGGGATCACGCAGCGGGTTGGGCGCACCCGGCAGCGGGCCGCCGGTCCCGCGCCGCACGGCGCCCACCGATCCGGTCGCTTCGGTCAATGTGATCATCTACTTTCTCGTCGGACGGGTGAGGGCCGAGTACCGCGGTGGGCCGCGGGCCATGCGGAGGCGGCGCCCTCCCGAGCGATCCGCGCAGGTCAGGGCGGATCCGCCCGTCACCCCGGAAGGGGTTCCCGTCCTCGTGCCACCCCACACCGCCCCGTGTCCCCCGTCCCTCCCGGGGGCCCATGCCGCGTACCCGTCGCACGCCCCCGCCGTCCCCCCGGCCTTGCCGCGTTAGGTTGGCGGGATGAGGCTGACGATCGTTGGTGGGGGCGGCTTCCGGGTGCCGCTCGTGTACGGAGCGCTGCTGGCCGACCGGGCACCCGGCCGTGTCACCCGTGTGGTGCTGCACGACGTGGACGAGGGGCGGCTCGCAGCCGTCACCCGGGTGCTGGCCGAGCAGGCCGAGGGGGTGCCCGACGCCCCGGAGGTGGTGGCCACCACCGACCTGGACGCCGCGCTGACCGGAGCGGACTTCGTCTTCTCGGCGATCCGCGTCGGCGGCCTCGAGGGGCGGGCCGCCGACGAACGGGTGGCGCTGGCGGAGGGCGTCCTCGGCCAGGAGACCGTCGGCGCCGGCGGCATCGCCTACGGCCTGCGCACCGTGCCCGTCGCGGTGGACCTCGCGAGCCGGGTCGAGCGCCTGGCACCGCACGCCTGGGTCATCAACTTCACCAACCCCGCCGGCCTGGTCACCGAGGCGATGTCACGCCGGCTCGGCGACCGGGTGATCGGCATCTGCGACTCCCCGGTCGGCCTCGGCCGCCGCGTCGCCCGCGTCCTCGGCGTGCCCGCGGAACGGGCCTTCGTCGACTACGCCGGACTCAACCACCTGGGCTGGGTCCGCGCCGTGCGCGTCGACGGAGAGGACCTGCTGCCCCGGCTGCTCGCCGACCGGGAACTGCTCGAGTCGTTCGAGGAGGGCCGCCTCTTCGGCGCGGACTGGCTTCAGGCGCTGGGCGCGATCCCCAACGAGTACCTGCACTACTACTACTTCAACCGCGAGACGGTGCGCGCCTACCAGGAGGCCGGGCAGACCCGCGGCGTCTTCCTCCGCGACCAGCAGGCCCGCTTCTACGCGCAGGCCGGCCGTCCCGGCGTCCCCGCGCTCGAGCTGTGGGACCGCACCCGGGCCGAGCGGGAGGCCACCTACATGGCGGAGAACCGCGACGCGGCGGGTGCGGGGGAGCGCGAGGAGGAGGACCTCTCCGGCGGCTACGAGAAGGTGGCGCTCGCGCTGATGCGGGCGATCGCCCGGGACGAGAGGGCCACGCTGATCCTCAACGTCCGCAACCGGGGCGCCCTGCCCGGCCTCGACGAGGACGCCGTGGTGGAGATCCCCTGCCGGGTGGACGCCGACGGCGCGCACCCGACGGCCCTCGCGCCGCTGCCGGGCCACGCGGCCGCGCTGGTGGGCGCCGTCAAGGCGGTGGAACGCGA
>NZ_JACADT010000478.1:0-4272 GCF_013421635.1 Streptomyces sp. UH6
AAGGCTCCCGCCAAGGCGAAGGCCGAGCCGCAGGCCGAGGCCACGTCGGGCCCCGAGTACGTCACGCTCCGTGGCCCCGGCGCCGCCGTCGCGAAGAACATGAACGCCTCCCTGGAGCTGCCGACCGCCACGTCGGTCCGCGCGGTCCCGGTGAAGCTGCTGTTCGACAACCGCATCGTCATCAACAACCACCTCAAGCGCGCCCGTGGCGGGAAGATCTCCTTCACGCACCTCATCGGGTACGCGATGGTGCAGGCCGTCAAGGCCATGCCGTCGATGAACTGGTCCTTCGCGCAGAAGGACGGCAAGCCGACGCTGGTCAAGCCCGAGCACGTCAACCTCGGTCTGGCCATCGACCTGGTCAAGCCCAACGGTGACCGCCAGCTCGTCGTCGCGGCCATCAAGAAGGCCGAGACCCTGAACTTCTTCGAGTTCTGGCAGGCCTACGAGGACATCGTCCGTCGCGCCCGCGACAACAAGCTGACGATGGACGACTTCACCGGCGTGACGGTCTCCCTCACCAACCCCGGCGGCATCGGCACCGTGCACTCCGTGCCGCGCCTGATGCCCGGCCAGTCGGTGATCATGGGCGTCGGCGCCATGGAGTACCCGGCCGAGTTCCAGGGCACCTCGCAGGACACCCTGAACAAGCTGGGCATCTCCAAGGTGATGACCCTCACCTCGACGTACGACCACCGCACCATCCAGGGCGCCGCCTCGGGTGAGTTCCTGCGGATCGTGTCGAACCTGCTGCTCGGCGAGAACGGCTTCTACGACGAGATCTTCGAGGCGCTGCGGATCCCCTACGAGCCGGTCCGCTGGCTCAAGGACATCGACGCCTCGCACGACGACGACGTCACCAAGGCCGCCCGCGTCTTCGAGCTGATCCACTCCTACCGGGTCCGCGGCCACGTCATGGCCGACACCGACCCGCTGGAGTACCAGCAGCGCAAGCACCCCGACCTGGACATCACCGAGCACGGTCTCACCCTGTGGGACCTGGAGCGCGAGTTCGCCGTCGGCGGCTTCGCCGGCAAGTCGATGATGAAGCTGCGCGACATCCTCGGCGTGCTCCGCGACTCGTACTGCCGCACCACCGGCATCGAGTACATGCACATCCAGGACCCGAAGCAGCGCAAGTGGCTCCAGGACCGCATCGAGCGCCCGCACTCCAAGCCGGAGCGCGAGGAGCAGCTGCGGATCCTGCGCCGTCTGAACGCCGCCGAGGCCTTCGAGACGTTCCTGCAGACCAAGTACGTCGGCCAGAAGCGCTTCTCGCTGGAGGGCGGCGAGTCCGTCATCCCGCTGCTCGACGCGGTGATCGACTCGGCCGCCGAGTCCCGCCTGGACGAGGTCGTCATCGGCATGGCCCACCGCGGCCGTCTGAACGTCCTCGCCAACATCGTCGGCAAGTCCTACGCGCAGATCTTCCGCGAGTTCGAGGGCAACCTCGACCCGAAGTCGATGCACGGCTCCGGCGACGTGAAGTACCACCTGGGCGCCGAGGGCACCTTCACCGGCCTGGACGGCGAGCAGATCGCCGTCTCGCTGGTCGCCAACCCCTCGCACCTGGAGGCGGTGGACCCGGTCCTGGAGGGCGTCGCCCGCGCCAAGCAGGACATCATCAACAAGGGCGGCACGGACTTCACCGTCCTGCCGATCGCCATACACGGTGACGCGGCCTTCGCGGGCCAGGGCGTGGTGGCCGAGACCCTGAACATGTCGCAGCTGCGCGGCTACCGCACCGGCGGCACGGTCCACATCGTCATCAACAACCAGGTCGGCTTCACCGCGGCCCCCGAGTCCTCGCGTTCCTCCATGTACGCGACGGACGTGGCCCGGATGATCGAGGCCCCGATCTTCCACGTCAACGGCGACGACCCCGAGGCCGTCGTCCGTGTCGCCCGGCTCGCCTTCGAGTTCCGCCAGGCGTTCAACAAGGACGTGGTCATCGACCTCATCTGCTACCGCCGCCGCGGTCACAACGAGTCGGACAACCCGGCGTTCACCCAGCCGCTGATGTACGACCTGATCGACAAGAAGCGCTCGGTGCGCAAGCTGTACACCGAGTCCCTCATCGGTCGCGGCGACATCACCCTGGAAGAGGCCGAGCAGGCGCTTCAGGACTACCAGGGCCAGCTGGAGAAGGTCTTCACGGAGGTCCGCGAGGCCACCGCGCAGCCCGTCCCCACCGAGGCCGTGGACCCGCAGGCCGGCTTCCCGGTCCCGGTGACCACCGCGATCTCCAGCGAGGTCGTCAAGCGGATCGCCGAGTCCCAGGTCAACATCCCCGACCACATCACCGCGCACCCGCGTCTGCTGCCGCAGTTGCAGCGCCGTGCGGCCATGGTCGAGGACGGCACCATCGACTGGGGCATGGGCGAGACCCTCGCCGTCGGCTCACTCCTCCTCGAGGGCGTCCCGGTCCGCCTGGCCGGCCAGGACTCACAGCGCGGCACCTTCGGCCAGCGTCACGCGGTCATCATCGACCGTGAGACCGGCGAGGAGTTCACGCCGCTGCTGTACCTGTCGGACGAGCAGGCCCGCCTGAACGTCTACAACTCCCTCCTCTCCGAGTACGCGGCGATGGGCTTCGAGTACGGCTACTCGCTGGCCCGCCCCGAGGCCCTGGTCATGTGGGAGGCGCAGTTCGGCGACTTCGTCAACGGCGCGCAGACGGTCGTGGACGAGTTCATCTCCTCCGCCGAGCAGAAGTGGGGCCAGACCTCCGGCGTCACCCTGCTCCTGCCGCACGGCTACGAGGGCCAGGGCCCGGACCACTCGTCCGCCCGCCCGGAGCGCTTCCTCCAGATGTGCGCGCAGAACAACATGACGGTCGCCATGCCGACGCTCCCGTCGAACTACTTCCACCTCCTGCGGTGGCAGGTGCACAACCCGCACCACAAGCCGCTGGTGGTCTTCACCCCGAAGTCGATGCTGCGTCTCAAGGCCGCCGCGTCGAAGGCGGAGGAGTTCACGACGGGCAGCTTCCGTCCGGTCATCGGCGACGAGTCGGTGAACCCGGCCTCGGTCCGCAAGGTCGTCTTCTGCGCCGGCAAGGTCTACTACGACCTCGACGCCGAGCGGAAGAAGCGCGGCGACACCGAGACGGCGATCATCCGCCTGGAGCGGCTGTACCCGCTGCCGGGTGAGGAGATCGCGGCCGAGCTGGCCAAGTTCCCGAACGCCGAGAAGTTCCTCTGGGTGCAGGAGGAGCCGGCGAACCAGGGCTTCTGGCCGTTCATCGCGCTGAACCTGATCGACCACCTCGACCTGAAGGTCGGCGCGGACGTCCCCGCCGCCGAGCGCCTGCGCCGCATCTCGCGTCCGCACGGCTCGTCGCCGGCCGTCGGCTCCGCCAAGCGTCACCAGGCCGAGCAGGAGCAGCTGGTCCGTGAGGTCTTCGAGGCGTAAGGCCCCGCAGTCCTCGAGGTGAGGGCCCGGTCCGGATCCCCGGGCCGGGCCCTTACCCTTTGTGCGTACGGTCGTGTCCCACCGGTCCCGCCGGTCCTGTCCCACCGTGGCGTCCCACCGTTCGCCGCACCCGACCGTTCGTCCCACCGTTGCCACATCCGACCGTTCGCCACACCCGACCGTCGTCCCACCGTCTTCGGTCCCACCGCCTTTTTCCGTACCGCAGGAGACACCGCCCCCATGTACTTCACCGACCGCGGCATCGAGGAGCTGGAAAAGCGACGCGGCGAGGAGGAGGTCACCTTCGAGTGGCTCGCCGAGCAGCTCCGCACCTTCGTCGACCTCAACCCCGACTTCGAGGTTCCGGTCGAGCGCCTCGCCACCTGGCTCGCCCGCCTCGACGACGAGGACGACGAGTAGCACCGGCGCCCGCGTCCGGCCCTCCGGGGCCCCGCCCCGGCCCTCCGGATCCCCGTAGCGGGCCCGGGCGGCCCTCTCCCTGGCCGAGGAGGCCGTGGTGACCTGGTCGACGGGTGTGCTCGGGTTCGTCGCCGGGCTCCTGATATCGGTGGCCGCCACCCCCGTGGGCGTCTCCGGGGCGGTCTTCCTGCTGCCCGTGCAGATGAGCGTCCTGGGCGTGCCGAGCCCCGCGGTGACACCGACGAACCTGCTGTACAACGTGGTGGCCGGCCCCGGCGCCCTCCTGCGCCACTGGCGCGCCGGGCGTCTGACGGGCCCCCTGGCCCGCCGGCTCGTCACCGGTACCGTGCCCGGGGTCGTCGTCGGCGCGGTGGTCCGGGTGTTCGCCGTCCCCGGACCGAGGGTCTTCCGTCTGCTGATCGCCGTGCTGCTGCTGCC
>NZ_JACADT010000479.1:0-4266 GCF_013421635.1 Streptomyces sp. UH6
CGAGCCGCCCGGCGAGGTCACCAGCCCGGCCCCGCCGCAGCCGTCCCCGCCACCTCCCTCCCCGGACCCCAGCCAGGCCCAGCCCACCTCCGCGCAGTCCCCGAAACAGACGGTCACCGCTCCGGCGCCCGAGGCCGGAGTGCCCGTGTAGCCGGAGTGCCCGTGCCGTGTAGCCGGCCGCGAGTGTGGCGTGGCTCGCGTTCGCCGTTCTCGTTTGCGCCGGAGGGCATGAGGTGCGTATGGTGGTAGATCGTTTGATCCCATTTGCCCGGCGCAGCGAAAAAGAGCGCGCCGTGTGGCGCGTTCTCTCCCTTGCCGTGGCTGACCGCATCGAGGCGGTTCCTCGCGAAACACGGAGTTGACGGGCGCGTGCCGACGAGACTCCGGAAGGTTTCGCATAAGCATGTCCATTTCCAGTACTGATCAGTTCGTCGTCTCCGAGGACGAGATCGTGACGACCGCCGACTTCGACGGCGACGAGCGCTCCCTCGAAGCCGCGGAGGCCACCGCCGCCGTGGACGACGCGGACGCCGCGGCGGAGACCGCGGACGGCGCGGACGCCGCCGAGGACCAGGCCCCCGAGGACACGGGCCCGACCTTCGCCGACCTCGGCCTGCCCGAGGGCGTCGTGCGCAAGCTGGCGCAGAACGGCGTCACCACGCCCTTCCCGATCCAGGCCGCGACCATCCCGGACGCCCTGGCCGGCAAGGACATCCTGGGCCGCGGCCGCACCGGCTCCGGCAAGACCCTCTCCTTCGGTCTGCCCACCCTGGCCCGCCTGGCCGGCGGCCGCACCGAGAAGAAGCGCCCGCGCGCCGTCATCCTCACCCCGACCCGTGAGCTGGCCATGCAGGTCGCCGACGCGCTGCAGCCCTACGGCGACGTGCTGGGCCTCAAGATGAAGGTCGTCTGCGGCGGCACCTCGATGGGCAACCAGATCTACGCCCTGGAGCGCGGCGTCGACATCCTCGTCGCCACCCCGGGCCGTCTGCGCGACATCATCGGCCGCGGCGCCTGCTCGCTCGGCGACGTCGAGGTCGCGGTCCTCGACGAGGCCGACCAGATGTCGGACCTGGGCTTCATGCCCGAGGTCACCGAGCTGCTCGACCAGATCCCGGCCGGCGGCCAGCGGATGCTCTTCTCCGCCACCATGGAGAACGAGATCAAGACGCTGGTCGACCGCTACCTGGAGAACCCGGTCAGCCACGAGGTCGACGCCGCCCAGGGCGCCGTCACCACGATGTCGCACCACATCCTGATCGTGAAGCCCAAGGACAAGGCTCCGGTCACCGCGGCGATCGCCTCCCGCAAGGGCCGCACCATCATCTTCGTCCGCACCCAGCTGGGCGCCGACCGCATCGCCGAGCAGCTCCGCGACGCCGGTGTGAAGGCGGACGCCCTGCACGGCGGCATGACCCAGGGCGCGCGCACCCGCACCCTGGCCGACTTCAAGGACGGCTACGTCAACGTCCTGGTCGCCACCGACGTCGCCGCCCGCGGCATCCACGTCGACGGCATCGACCTGGTCCTCAACGTGGACCCGGCCGGCGACCACAAGGACTACCTGCACCGCGCCGGCCGCACCGCGCGCGCCGGCCGGACCGGCACCGTGGTCTCGCTGTCGCTGCCGCACCAGCGCCGCCAGATCTTCCGGCTGATGGAGGACGCGGGCATCGACGCCTCGCGCCACATCATCCAGAGCGGCACGGCCTTCGAGCCCGAGGTCGCCGAGACCTGGATCGCCGCCTACGCCGCCGCCGAGGGCGCCGGCCTCACCCCCGGCGACCTGGCCGAGGCCGTCGCCGTCGAGCTGACCCGGGACCGGCTCACCCACCACGTCGCCGAGGCCGCCCTCACCGTCACCGTCGAGGGACTGCTCGCCGCCCACCCCCGCGTCACCGACGGCAGCCTCACCCTCCGCCTCGACGAGTTCCTCGCCCGCACCACCCGGTTCGCCGCCCACGAGGTCCCCGCCTTCCGGGCCGCCCAGCGCCGCCGCACCGCGCTGGTCGCCGACGAGCGCGCCCGCCTGCGGCTGGACGAGTTCCGCCCCCGCGTCATGGACGCCTTCGTCCGCAACCGCCTGGTCGACGAGGTCTACCTCCCCCTCGTCGGCGACAGCCTGCACAAGCAACTCGGGGGGTCCGGCGGCTTGTTGCTGCTCATCTCGCCTCCCGGGTACGGCAAGACGACGCTGATGGAGTACGTCGCCGACCGCCTCGGCCTCCTCCTGGTCAAGATCAGCGGTCCCGCCCTCGGGCACGCGGTCACCTCGCTCGACCCCGCCGACGCGCCCGACGCGGCCGCCCGCCGTGAGATCGAGAAGATCAACTTCGCGCTGGCGGCCGGCAACAACACCCTGCTCCACCTCGACGACGTCCAGCACACCTCGCCGGAGTTCCTCCAGAAGTTCATCCCCCTCTGCGACGCCACCCGGCGGGTGGAGGGCGTGCGGGACGGCGAGCCCCGCACCTTCGACCTGCGCGGCAAGCGGTTCGCCGTCTGCATGACCGGCAACCCCTACACGGAGTCGGGCGGCCTCTTCCGCATCCCCGACATGCTCGCCAACCGCGCCGACGTGTGGAACCTCGGCGACGTCCTCACCGGCAAGGAGGACGCCTTCGCCCTGAGCTTCGTGGAGAACGCCCTCACCGCCAACCCGGTCCTCGCCCCGCTCGCCTCCCGCGACCGCGCCGACCTCGCCCTCCTGCTCCGCCTCGCCTCCGGCGACCCCACCGCTCGCGCCGACCGCCTCACCCGCCCGCCGGCGCCCGCCGAACTCGACCGCGCAGTCGCGTTGTTGCGCCACCTGCTCACCGCACGCGAGGTGGTGCTCGCGGTCAACGCCGAGTACATCGCCTCCGCCGCCCGATCCGACGAGACCCGCACCGAGCCGCCGTTCCAGCTCCAGGGCTCGTACCGCAACATGAACCGCATCGCCCAGCGCCTCCAGCCCGTCATGTCGGACGCCGAGGTGGAGGCCGTGATCGACGACCACTACCGCGCCGAGGCGCAGACGCTCACCACCGGGGCCGAGGCCAACCTGCTCCGGCTGTCGGAGCTGCGTGGCAGGCTGACCGGTGAACAGGCCGACCGCCTCCGGGAGATCAGGGCCGTGTACTCGCGTGCCCGCGCCCTCGGCGGACCGGAGTCCGACCCCGTGACCCGGGCGGTCGCCGCCCTCGGCCTGCTCGCCGACCGCGTCGCCGCGATCGAGACCGCTCTCACCAGGACGCACCGCGACCGTGACCCCGCGCACGGACCCCACCGGGACCCCGCGTACGACCACGCCCGCGCGTACGACCGTGACCGGAAGGAGACCCCCTGATGGCCCCCTACCTGATCCCCGTCGCCCCCGCCCTCCTGCTGATCGCCGTCTCCACGGCGTACCAGGTCCGCCGCGACCGCCGCGTCGTCGAGGGGTTCCTGCCGAGCGAGGAGCGCGACCCGCAGGACTGACCCGGCCGCTGCGGCAACCGACCCGGCCGCTGCGGCAACCGACCCGGCCGCCGCGGCACCGGCCGGTGGTCGGCCGGTCGCGCCGGTCAGTAGTCCGGGAACTGGATCAGCCGGTCCTCACGCCCCGTGATCTCCGGCCGGTACACCTCGGTGTCCCAGTCCTCGCGCTCCACCGGCTCCAGGCCGATGGACACGGCCCCCGCCCGCACCCCGAACGCCTCCTGCACCGCCTCCGAGACCCGGGCCGCCAGTCGCGCCCGGGTCTCCTCGTCGAGGTCCTTGGGGAAGTGCTTGATGATCACGTGCGGCATGCGCCGGTCCTCCGTCTCGTGGCCGGGCGCGCGGGCGGAATCCCCGCACGCCGTCGTCGGCCGTCCCCACGATGGTGGCAGCGGGCCCGGCCCCGGACCGCACCGGCCCGTCTCGGCGACGCCGGCAGGCGCCCTCGGTGTTCCCCGCCCTCAGCGCCTGGTGGCTCTGTACCGCCGCAGGAGTTCCGTCAGCCGCGCCGTGTCCTTCGCCCCGTTGAGCTCCGTCAGCAGGTCGTCCGGGCACAGCTCGTACAGGTCTCCCCAGTACCGCTTCCCCCGGTTGTCCCAGATCCGGTAGCCCCCGGGCACTCCCCGGGCCACATAACGCCGTTTGGCCACGCCGCCCCGCCCTCCCCGCCTCAGTCGTCCAGGTTCTCCGCGTCGACGTCCTCGTCGTCGAGGTCGTGGGCGTCCATCACCGCGCGGGCCTCCTCGGCCGCCCCCCGCGCGCGGAGGGCGAGCACCAGGGTGACGGCCGCCGTCCAGTCGTCGTCCC
>NZ_JACADT010000048.1:0-14627 GCF_013421635.1 Streptomyces sp. UH6
GGTCCGGCCGGCAGCGTCGAGCTGCCGCTGACGGTCACCGCGATGCCGGACCGGGTGGTCTGGCTGCCGCTCAACTCCACCGGGGGCGGCGTCGCCTCCGACACCGGTGCGCTGCCCGGCGCCCTGGTCCGCGTCGGCCCGGCGACCCTCGCCGCCGAGGCCCCCGGTACCGCCGAGGAGGCCGAAGCGTGAACCCGAACCTGACGCGCCTGGCCGCGGAGGACCTCTCGATGTTCGGCCAGGACCCCTGGTGGCTGGTCGTCGTCAAGGCCGTCTTCTGCTTCGCGTTCCTGATGGTGACGGTGCTGTTCGCCATCGTCTGGGAGCGCAAAGTCGTCGCCTGGATGCAGCTGCGCGTCGGCCCCAACCGCCACGGCCCCTGGGGACTGCTCCAGTCGCTGGCCGACGGCGTGAAGCTGATGCTCAAGGAGGACGTGATCGTCCGCCGGGCCGACAAGGTGGTGTACGTCCTGGCGCCGATCGTCGCCGCGATCCCCGCCTTCATGGCCATCGCGGTGATCCCGTTCGGCCCGCCGGGCAACGAGGTCTCCATCTTCGGCCAGCGCACCACCATGCAGCTGACCGACCTGCCGATCGCGATGCTCTACATCCTGGCGGTCGCCTCCGTCGGCATCTACGGCATCGTGCTGGCCGGGTGGAGCTCCGGCTCGACCTACCCGCTCCTCGGCGGCCTGCGCTCCTGCGCCCAGATGATCTCCTACGAGATCGCCATGGGCGCCGCCTTCGCCTCGGTGTTCCTCTACTCCGGGTCGATGTCGACGTCCGAGATCGTCGCGCAGCAGGAGAACCGCTGGTTCATCGTGCTGCTGCCGGTCTCCTTCGTCCTCTACATCGTGACCATGGTCGGCGAGACCAACCGGGCGCCGTTCGACATGCCGGAGTCCGAGGGCGACCTGGTCGGCGGCTTCAACACCGAGTACTCGTCCATCAAGTTCGCGATGTTCATGCTCGCCGAGTACGTGAACATGGTGACGGTCTCGGCGGTCGCCACCACGCTCTTCCTGGGCGGCTGGCGGGCCCCGTACCCGATCAGCACCTTCTGGGAGGGCGCGAACCACGGCTGGTGGCCGATGCTCTGGTTCGTCCTCAAGGTGCAGCTGCTGCTCTTCCTCTTCATCTGGCTGCGCGGCTCGCTGCCCCGCGTCCGCTACGACCAGCTGATGAAGCTGGGCTGGAAGGTCCTCATCCCGGTCTCGGTGGTCTGGCTGATGGTCGTGGCCACCATGCGGGCGCTGCGCAACGAGGGCTACGGGTTCACCGACATCGCCCTCTACGTGGGCGGGGCGATCCTCGCCGTGCTGCTGGCCTCGCTGGCCGTCGACACGCTGCGCGACCGCCGCGGGCCGAAGGACGGGTCCGCCGCGGAGCCGGCCGCCTTCGACCCGATGGCCGGCGGCTTCCCGGTGCCCCCGCTGCCGGGGCAGCAGCTGCCGCCGGTGCCCCGCCGCCGCTCGCGCACCGAGCGGGAGCTGGTCACCAGCGGCGGTGCGGACACTCTCAGTGACGGACCTCGTGACGGATCTCTGGATGGAAAGGAGGCGTCCGATGGCTGAGGAACACAAGGCCGAGGTGCAGAAGGCCGCGGCGACGAACGACGCGGCTGACACCAGGCCGGGGTTCATGAATCCGGTGGCCGGCTTCGGCGTGACCTTCAAGGCCATGTTCAAGAAGCGGCTGACCGAGCAGTACCCGGAGCAGAAGAAGACCACGGCCCCGCGGTTCCACGGACGGCACCAGCTCAACCGCCATCCGGACGGCCTGGAGAAGTGCGTCGGCTGCGAGCTGTGCGCCTGGGCCTGTCCCGCCGACGCGATCTACGTGGAAGGCGCGGACAACACCGACGAGGAGCGCTACTCGCCCGGTGAGCGGTACGGCCGCGTCTACCAGATCAACTACGCGCGCTGCATCCTCTGCGGTCTGTGCATCGAGGCGTGCCCGACGCGGGCGCTGACCATGACCAACGACTTCGAGCTCGCCGACCTGTCCCGGCAGAACCTGATCTACACCAAGGAACAGCTGCTGGCCGGGCTGGAGGAGGGCATGGTCGACTCGCCGCACGCCATCTTCCCGGGCACCGACGAGCAGGACTACTACCGGGGCCTGGTCACCGAGGCCGCCCCCGGCACGGTCCGGCAGGTCGCGGTGTCCCAGGGCGAGAGCGCCGAGGACGCGGCGGCCGCCACGCAGGACGCGGACACGCAGCCCACCGCGCAGCAGGAGGTGGGGGCATGAACGCGCTCGCCGCGTACTCCACCTCCACCGGCGAGGCCGTCCAGTTCTGGATCCTCGGCACGATCGCGGTGATCGGCGCCCTGTGCACGGTCTTCATGAAAAAGGCGGTGCACAGCGCCCTCTGCCTGGCCGGCACGATGATCGTTCTCGCCGTGTTCTACCTGGCCAACGGGGCCTACTTCCTGGGCATCGTGCAGATCGTCGTCTACACCGGCGCGATCATGATGCTCTTCCTGTTCGTGGTCATGCTGGTCGGCGTCACGGCGGCGGACTCGCTGAAGGAGACCATCCGGGGCCAGCGCTGGCTCGCCCTGCTCTGCGGTCTCGGCTTCGGCGCGCTGCTGGTCGGCGGGATCGGCAACGCGACGCTCACCGAGTTCGAGGGCCTGGCCGCCGCCAACTCCGGCGGCAACATCCAGGGCCTGGCGGCCCTGCTGTTCGGCAAGTACGTCTTCGCCTTCGAGATCACCGGCGCGCTGCTGATCACGGCGGCGGTCGGCGCCATGGTGCTCACCCACCGGGAGCGCACCGAGCGGGCCAAGACCCAGAGGGAACTGGCCGAGGAGCGCATCCGCAAGGGCGAGTACATCCCGCCGCTGCCCGCGCCCGGCGTCTACGCCCGGCACAACGCGGTGGACATCGCGGGCCTGCTGCCCGACGGCACCCCGTCCGAGCTGACCGTCAGCGCCACCCTGCGCGAGCGCGGCCAGATCCGTGACGTGTCCACCGAGGCCATCGCGGACCTGCGGGCGCTGGAGCAGCGGTCCGCGGAGCGGCTGGAGCGCAAGCCCCTGGACCGGCAGCCACGGCCCGGCGGGTCCACGGAGCTGACGCGGGCGGAGGAGGCCCAGCAGTGAACCCGGTCAACTACCTCTATCTCGCGGCTCTGCTCTTCACCATCGGAGCCACCGGTGTGCTGGTCAGGCGGAACGCCATCGTGGTGTTCATGTGCATCGAGCTGATGCTCAACGCCTGCAACCTCTCACTGATCGCCTTCTCGCGGATGCACGGCAACCTCGACGGCCAGATCATCGCCTTCTTCACGATGGTCGTCGCCGCCGCGGAGGTCGTGGTCGGTCTCGCGATCATCGTGTCGCTCTTCCGTACCCGCCACTCGGCCTCGGTCGACGACGCTCGACTGATGAAGCTCTAAGGGGTCGCAGACGTGGAGAACATGATCGCGCTGCTGATCGCGGCGCCTCTGCTCGGAGCGGCCGTCCTGCTGTGCGGCGGCCGGAGACTGGACAAGGCGGGCCACTGGATCGGCACCGCGCTGGCCTTCGTCTCCTTCGGCCTCGGCGCCGTCCTCTTCGCCGGCCTGCTGGGCCGGGGCGCCGAGGACCGCACCCTGGTCCAGCACCTGTACAGCTGGATCCCCGTGGAGGGCTTCCAGGCGGACGTGGCGTTCCGGCTGGACCAGCTGTCCATCACCTTCGTCCTGCTGATCACCGGTGTGGGCTCGCTCATCCACGTGTACTCGATCGGGTACATGGAGCACGACGAGCGCCGCCGCCGGTTCTTCGGCTACCTCAACCTGTTCCTCGCGGCGATGCTGATCCTGGTGCTCGCCGACAACTACCTGCTGCTGTACCTCGGCTGGGAGGGCGTGGGTCTCGCCTCCTACCTGCTCATCGGCTTCTGGCAGCACAAGCCCAGCGCGGCCACGGCCGCCAAGAAGGCCTTCCTGGTCAACCGGGTCGGCGACATGGGCCTGTCGATCGCGATCATGCTGATGTTCACCACCTTCGGCACGTTCGCCTTCACGCCGGTTCTGGACTCGGTGGGGGCGGCGGGCGAGGGCACGCTCACCGCGATCGCGCTGATGCTGCTGCTGGCCGCCTGCGGCAAGTCCGCCCAGGTGCCGCTCCAGTCCTGGCTGGGTGACGCGATGGAGGGCCCGACCCCGGTCTCGGCCCTGATCCACGCGGCGACCATGGTCACCGCGGGCGTCTACCTGATCGTCCGCTCCGGCGCGATCTTCGACGCGGCGCCCGACGCGCAGCTGGTGGTCACCGTCGTGGGCGCGGTCACGCTGATCTTCGGTGCGATCGTCGGTTGCGCCAAGGACGACATCAAGAAGGCGCTGGCCGGCTCGACGATGTCGCAGATCGGCTACATGGTGCTGGCCGCGGGCCTCGGCCCGATCGGCTACGCGGTGGCCATCATGCACCTGGTGACGCACGGCTTCTTCAAGGCCGGGCTGTTCCTCGGCGCGGGCTCCGTGATGCACGGCATGAACGACGAGGTCGACATGCGCAAGTACGGCGGCCTGCGCAAGTACATGCCGGTCACCTTCGTGACCTTCGGCCTCGGCTACCTGGCGATCATCGGCTTCCCGGGCCTGTCCGGGTTCTTCTCCAAGGACCTGATCATCGAGGCGGCCTTCGCCAAGGGCGGCGTCCAGGGCTGGATCCTCGGCACGGTGACCCTGGTGGGCGCCGGGATCACCGCGTACTACATGACGCGGGTGATGCTGATGACCTTCTTCGGCGAGGAGCGCTGGCGCAACCTTCCGGCGGCCTCGCCGGACGCTCCCGACGTGGAGCCGGCCGCCGGCCACGGCGGGGTGCCGCACCCGCACGAGTCGCCGAAGGTGATGACCGTACCGATGATCGTGCTGGCCTTCGGCTCGGTCTTCGCCGGAGCGTTCTTCGGCATCGGTGAGCGGTTCGTGCACTGGCTGGAGCCGGTGACCTCCTTCGAGCACGGCCACCCGCCGGTCAGCGCGCTGACCGTCACCGCCGCCACCGTCACCGTGATGGTGATCGGCGTCGGGCTGGCCTGGCTCCACTACGGCCGCCGTCCGGTGCCGGTGGTCGCCCCGCGCGGCTCGCTGCTCACCCGGGCGGCCCGCCGCGACCTGTACCAGGACGACTTCAACCACGTGGTCCTGGTCCGCGGCGGCGAGCACCTGACCCGCTCCCTGGTGTACGTCGACCACACGCTGGTCGACGGAGTGGTCAACGGCACCGCGGCGGGGGTGGGCGGGCTCTCCTCCCGGATGCGCCGGCTGCAGAACGGCTTCGCGCGCTCCTACGCGGTCTCGATGTTCGGCGGTACGGCGGTCCTGGTCGCCGCGACCCTGCTGATGAGGGCGGTCTGACATGAGCTTTCCCCTGCTGACGGCGACGGCGGTGCTGCCCGCCCTCGGGGCGGTCGCCACCGCCGCCGTCCCCGCGGCGCGGCGCACGGCCGCCAAGTGGCTGGCGCTGCTGGTCTCGCTGGCCACGCTGGTGCTGGCCGTCGTGGTCGCCGTCCGCTTCGAACCGGGCGGTGCGCGGTACCAGCTCACCGAGACCTACGAGTGGATCCCGGCCTTCGGGGTCCGCTGGGAGCTCGGCGTGGACGGCATCGGCGTGGCGCTGATGCTGCTGACCGCCCTGCTGATCCCGTTCATCGTGCTGGCCGGCTGGCACGACGCCGACCCCCTGGAGACACGCAGCAAGCGGTGGCGGCCCACCCAGGGCTTCTTCGCGCTGATCCTGATGGTCGAGGCGATGGTGATCCTCTCCTTCGAGGCCACCGACGTCTTCCTCTTCTACATCTTCTTCGAAGCCATGCTGATCCCGATGTACTTCCTGATCGGCGGCTTCGGGGACCGCGCCCACCAGGGCGGCGAGGAGGCGGCCGCCACCCAGCGGTCGTACGCGGCGGTCAAGTTCCTGCTCTACAACCTGGCCGGCGGTCTGATCATGCTGGCCGCGGTGATCGGGCTCTACGTGGCCGCGGGCAGCTTCTCGCTCCCGGACATCGTGGCGGCCCGCGCGAGCGGCGAGCTGGAGATGGGCGCGAACACCGAGCGGCTGCTCTTCCTCGGCTTCTTCTTCGCCTTCGCGGTCAAGGCCCCGCTGTGGCCGCTGCACACCTGGCTGCCCAACGCCATGGGGGAGGCCACCGCCCCGGTCGCGGTGCTGATCACGGCCGTGGTCGACAAGGTCGGCACCTTCGCGATGCTCCGCTTCTGCCTCGGGCTCTTCCCGGAGGCCAGCAAGTGGGCCACCCCGGTGGTGCTGGTGCTGGCGCTGATCAGCATCGTCTACGGCGCGCTGCTGGCGGTCGGGCAGCGGGACATCAAGCGGCTGGTGGCGTACGCCTCGATCTCCCACTTCGGCTTCATCATCCTCGGCATCTTCGTGATGACGAGCCAGGGCCAGTCCGGCGCCACGCTGTACATGGTCAACCACGGGATCTCGACGGCGGCGCTGATGCTGGTGGCCGGCTTCCTGATCTCCCGCCGCGGCTCGCGTCTGATCGCCGACTACGGCGGGGTGCAGAAGGTGGCCCCGGTGCTGGCCGGCACCTTCCTGATCGGCGGTCTGGCCACCCTGTCGCTGCCCGGCCTCGCCCCGTTCGTCAGCGAGTTCCTGGTGCTGGTGGGCGCCTTCGCCCGCTACCCGGTGGTCGGCATCATCGCCACGTTCGGCATCGTGCTGGCCGCGCTCTACACGCTGGTGCTCTACCAGCGCACCATGACCGGCCCGGTCAAGCCGGAGCTGGTCAAGCTGCCCGACCTGCGGGTGCGTGAACTCGCGGTGGTGGCACCGCTGATCGCCCTGCTGATCTTCCTGGGCGTCTACCCGAAGCCCCTCACGGACCTCGTCAACCCGGCGGTCCGGCACACCATGTCCGACGTGCAGGAGCACGACCCCGAGCCCGAGGTGGAGGCGGCCAAGTGAGCGCATCAGCCGTCCACGGCCTGTGGACAGATCTGGCCGCACCGGCGGCCGAGCCGATCGCCAGGATCCAGGCCCCGACGATCGAGTACGCGCAGCTCTCGCCCGTGCTGATCGTGATCGGCGCCGCGGTGCTGGGCATCCTGGTGGAGGCCTTCGTGCCCCGCCGGGGCCGCTACCACGCCCAGCTCTTCGTCTCCGGCGTGGCGCTCGCCGCCGGCTTCGCCGCCGTGGTGGGGCTGGCGGTCAGCGGCTACGCCACCACCGGGGCGGGAGTCGCCGCGGAGGGCGCGGTCGCGGTGGACGGGCCCGCGCTGTTCCTGCAGGGCGTGATCCTGCTGGTCGGCCTGGTGGCCCTGTTCACCTTCGCCGAACGCCGCCTCGACCCGGCCACCCACGGCAACCTGGTGGACTCCTTCGCCGCCCAGGCGGCCTCGGTACCCGGCAGCGACAGCGAGAAGGCGGCCGTGAAGGCCGGCTTCACCACCACCGAGGTCTTCCCGCTGCTGCTGTTCGCGGTCGGCGGCATGATGGTCTTCCCGGCCGCCAACGACCTGCTGACCCTGTTCATCGCGCTGGAGGTCTTCTCCCTCCCGCTGTACCTGCTGTGCGCGCTGGCCCGCCGCAAGCGGCTGCTGTCGCAGGAGGCCGCGGTCAAGTACTTCCTGCTGGGCGCCTTCGCCTCGGCGTTCACCCTGTTCGGCATCGCGCTGCTCTACGGCTACGCCGGCTCGGTCAACTACGGCCGGATCGCGCAGGTCGTCGAGGGCACGGTGCAGGAGGTCAGCCCGGCGCTCGCCGGGACGATGGGCAACGACGTGCTGCTGCTCATCGGGGCGGCGCTGGTGACGATGGGCCTGCTCTTCAAGGTGGGCGCGGTGCCGTTCCACATGTGGACGCCGGACGTCTACCAGGGCGCGCCCACCCCGGTCACCGGTTTCATGGCGTCGGCCACCAAGGTGGCGGCCTTCGGCGCGCTGCTGCGGCTGCTGTACGTGGTGCTGCCGGGGCTGCGCTGGGACTGGCGGCCGGTGATGTGGGCGGTGGCCGCGGTCACCATGGTGATCGGCGCGATCGTCGCCATCACCCAGACCGACATCAAGCGGCTGCTGGCCTACTCGTCGATCGCGCACGCCGGGTTCATCCTGGCCGGTGTGATCGCGACGCGGCGGGAGGGGATCTCCTCGGTCCTCTTCTACCTGGCCGCCTACTCCTTCGTCACGGTGGGCGCGTTCGCCGTGGTGACGCTGGTGCGCGACGCGGGCGGCGAGGCCACCCACCTGTCCAAGTGGGCGGGTCTCGGGCGGCGTTCGCCGCTGGTGGCGGCGGTGTTCGCGGTCTTCCTGCTGGCCTTCGCGGGCATTCCGCTGACCTCCGGGTTCGCGGGCAAGTTCGCCGTCTTCAAGGCGGCGGCGGAGGGCGGCGCGGCACCGCTGGTGGTGGTCGGCGTGCTGTCCTCGGCGGTCGCGGCGTTCTTCTACATCCGGGTGATCGTCCTGATGTTCTTCAGCGAGCCCAAGCCGGAGGGGCCCACGGTGGCGGTGCCGTCGCCGCTGACGACCACCGCGATCGCGGTGGGTGCCGCGGTGACGGTGGTGCTGGGTGTGGCCCCGCAGTACTTCCTGGACCTGGCGAACTCGGCGGGCGTGTTCGTCCGCTGACCGGGCCCGCACCGGCGGGTTCCCGCACGTACGCCGAAGGCCCGGCCCCCTCGGGGGCCGGGCCTTCGGCGTACGCGGGTCGCGCGGCGGCCGCGGCGGTGGCGGGTCAGCCCGCGCGGTGCACCACGGCGTCGCACAGGTGCACGAGGGCGGTCTTGGCCTCGCACTCCGGCAGCGGAGTGAGCGCAGACCGGGCCTCCTGGGCGTAGCGGACGGTGTCCGCCCGGGCGTCCTCCAGGGCGGGGTGGGCCCGCAGCCGGGCCACCGCCTCGGCGAGGCGCGCCTCGTCCGTCAGGTCGGAGTCGAGCAGCTCGCACAGCTCGGCGTCCTCCGCCCGCCCCAGCCGCTCCACCCGCTCGCGCAGGCGCAGCACGGGCAGCGTGGCGATGCCCTCGCGCAGGTCGGTCCCGGGGGTCTTGCCGGAGTCGGAGGAGTCGGAGGCGATGTCCAGGACGTCGTCGGCGAGCTGGAAGGCCACGCCGAGCCGCTCGCCGTACTGCGTGAGCACGTCCACGACCTGGTCGTCGGCGCCGGACATCATCGCGCCGAACCGGCAGGCGACGGCCACCAGCGAGCCGGTCTTGCCGGCCAGCACGTCGAGGTAGTGGTCGATGGGGGAGCGCCCGTCGGAGGGGCCGGCGGTCTCCAGGATCTGGCCCGTGACCAGCCGCTCGAACGCCTCGGCCTGCACCCGCACCGCCTCCGGGCCGAGGTCGGCCAGGATGTGCGAGGCGCGGGCGAAGAGGAAGTCGCCGGTGAGGACGGCCACCGAGTTGCCCCAGCGGCTGTTGGCGCTGGGCACGCCGCGGCGCACCTCGGCCTCGTCCATCACGTCGTCGTGGTACAGCGTGGCGAGGTGGGTGAGCTCGACGACCACCGCCGACGGGACGATCCCCGGCGCCTCAGGGTCACCGAACTGTGCGGCGAGCGTGACGAGCAGCGGGCGGAACCGCTTGCCGCCGGCCTTCACGAGGTGCTGCGCGGCCTCCGTGATGAACGGGACCTCGCTCTTGGTGGCTTCGAGCAGACCTTCCTCGACGGCCGCCATGCCCGCCTGGACGGCGGCCTCCAGCGCCTGGTCCCGAACCCTCAGCCCGAACGGCCCGACCACGGTCACGAGGGGTCTCCTGTCTGCTGGTGTGTGCTGACGGTTACACGGTTTGTCGATAGGTCATTGCCATCACCCCACTCAGCGTATCCGGTCAGGTTTCGATCACCGACAGCCCCCACCCGCCAGATGGCCGGGAGATGCCCTGTCCGGTTTCGGTGGGTTGAGTGAGCTGGTGCACATTCCATCCCTTTGGGTGGGCATCGACCGATCCGTGAAGTGAGCCACAGGGGCGGAGCGCGGACGTGCGGGGGTGGATACGGCGAACTCGCCCTCTATCGGGAGAAGTTGAGGGTCGATGGCGGTGCGCTCGTGGGGCGCAAATCACCCGCAATCATGATCAACCAGCGTGATCCAGTGACTTTCGTACTTGTTTCGGACATCCGCTCTCACGTACGTTTCGGGCCAGCCGGGTGGAACGCCGAGTCCTGCCGCCGTCCGGTCACCACACACCCATTCCATGACGGCAGGAGCGGGGGACCCAGGTACGCCGCCGGCCCGGAGCACGCTTCCGGACGGCTCGGGGTGAAGCCTGTCGCCCGACCAGGGCGACGGGCCGGGCAGCCTTTCTGGCCCGAACCCGACAGCTCACCTCGCAGGCGCCGGAAAGGATCAACCATGACCCGCTTCACCCGTACCGCGTCCGTCCTTGCCGTCGCCGCGGCCGTCGTCGCCGCCCCGATCGCGGGCGCGACCGGCGCCTGGGCCGCCGAGACCCCGGCCGCCGCCAAGGACACCGCGGCCGCGGCCAAGGACGCCCCGGCCGCCGCCAAGGACACCGCGGCCGCCGCCGGCAACAAGGTCACCCAGCTCGCCGCGACGCCGGAGAACCTGGACGCGTGGATCAACGAGGCCCTGGACGTCATGGAGAAGCACGACATCCCGGGCACCTACGAGGGCATCCACCGCAATGTGATGCGCGAGTCCTCGGGCAACCCGCTGGCCATCAACGACTGGGACATCAACGCCGTCAACGGCATCCCGTCCAAGGGCCTGCTCCAGGTGATCGACCCCACCTTCGACGAGTACCACGTGGAGGGCACCGGGTCCTCGCCGTTCGACCCGGTCGCCAACATCGCCGCCGCGTGCAACTACGCTGCCGACCGCTACGGCTCGATCGACAACGTGAACAGCGCGTACTGACCGGCTCCCTCAGGGGAACAGGCGCTCGAGGACGACGGCCACGCCGTCGTCCTCGTTCGTCGTGGTGACCTCGTCGGCGACCGCCTTCAGCTCGGGGTGGGCGTTGGCCATGGCCACCCCGCGGGCCGCCCAGCGGAACATGGGCACGTCGTTCGGCATGTCGCCGAAGGCGATGGCGTCCTCGGGGCCGAGGCCGAGCCGGGACGCCGCCATGGCCAGGCCGGTCGCCTTGGTGATGCCGTGCGGCTGCAGCTCCACGGTGCCCGGCCCCGACATCGTCACCGTCGCCAGCGACCCGACGGCCGCGGCGGCCACCGCCGTCAGCTCGTCGTCGGTCAGCTCGGGGTGGCAGAGCAGCACCTTGGTGATCGGCCGCTCCCACAGGGCGTCCCGGCGGTCCACCCGCACGGCGGGGAGGGTGGGGCGGGCCATCCGGTAGCCGGGCTCGATCAGGGTGAGCCCGTTGGCGCCGTCCTGGTCGACGGCCGCGTACACCTGGCCCACCTCGGCCTCGATCTTGCCGATGGCGGTCTCCGCCAGCTCGCGGTCCAGCGTCATCGACCACACCAGACGGTCCCGGTCCGCGTCGTAGAGCTGCGCGCCCTGCCCGCACACCGCGAAACCGCCGCCGATCCCGGCGAGCAGGTCGCGTACCCGCGGCGCGGGGCGCCCCGTCACCACCAGATGCCGGGCACCCGCCCGGGCGGCGCCTCCCAGTGCCGCGCGGGTGCGGGGGGAGACGGTGTCGTCGTCACGCAGGAGCGTGCCGTCCAGGTCCGTGGCGATGAGGGCGTACGCGGGGAGCGCACGGGAAGGGGGCGCATAGGCGGCGGGTGCGGGCATGATCAGAGAATACGGACGATCCGGAGCGCCCCTGTGACGGGTTGACACGCCGACCGGATGTGTGCAATAGGGCGCTGATCGTCTCATGTGAGCGCGATCCGGGGTGATTCCCCCCGGCCGCCGGGGGCCGTAGCCGGTGCTCAGGCGCCGGAGAGGCCCCGACGTGCTGGGGCGTCCGGAGACGCAGCCCCGTGCACCGGCACCGACGTGGGCCCGGTGCTCGTGCGTCGCGGTCTGCCCGTGCTCAGGCACCGAGGGGCTGCTCCCGCGCCCGGGAGTGGTGGGCATGCCCCCGTGCTCGGCGTGCTCGGAGTGCCCGGAGAGGCGCCCCCGTGTTCAGGCACCGCGGCGTGCACCCGCGCTCACCTCGTCGACGCGGTGCCCCGCGCTCAGGCGTCGTCGAGCGACGCCAGGAGTCCGACGACGCTCTCGCCGTGCGTGGCCAGCTTCTTCTCGCCGATGCCGCTGATCCCGCGCAGCTCGTCCACCGAGGTGGGGCGGGCCGCGGCGATCTCCCGCAGGGTCGCGTCGTGGAAGATCACGTAGGCGGGGACGCCCTGCTCCCGGGCGCGCTCCCCGCGCCAGGCGCGCAGCGCCTCGAAGACCGGCTGGAGCTCCTCGGGCAGCTCGGCCACGGCCGCGGCGGCCTTCGCCTTGCGCTCGCCGCGGGCGGAGGGCGCCTTCCTGGGCTCCTTGCGCATCGGCACCGGACGCTCGCCGCGCAGCACGGCGGCGCTGCCCTCGGTCAGCACCAGCGTGCCGTACTCGCCCTCCACGGAGAGCAGGCCCTGTGCCAGCAGCTGCCGGACCACACCGCGCCACTCGCCCTCGGCGAGGTCCTCGCCGATGCCGAACACGGACAGCTGGTCGTGGTCGAACTGGATCACCTTGGCCGTGCGCTTGCCGAGCAGGATGTCGATGATCTGGGTCGCGCCGAACTTCTGCCGCCGCTCCCGGTCGAGCCGGACCACCGTGGAGAGCACCTTCTGCGCGGCTACGGTGGCGTCCCAGGTCTCCGGCGGGGTGAGGCAGGTGTCGCAGTTGCCGCACGCCTCCTCGGCCGCCTCCTGGCCGAAGTAGGCCAGCAGCTGGCCCCGGCGGCACCGGACGGTCTCGCAGAGGGCCAGCATCGCGTCCAGATGGGCCTGGGCGCGCCGGCGGAAGGCCTCGTCGCCCTCGCCCGAGAGGATCATCTTCCGCAGCTGGACGACATCGTTGAGCCCGTACGTCATCCACGCCGTCGACGGCAGCCCGTCGCGCCCCGCGCGGCCGGTCTCCTGGTAGTAGCCCTCCACCGACTTCGGCAGGTCCAGATGGGCCACGAACCGCACGTCCGGCTTGTCGATCCCCATGCCGAAGGCGATGGTGGCGACGACCACCAGGCCCTCCTCGCGCAGGAACCGGGACTGGTGGGCGGCGCGGGTGGCCGCGTCGAGGCCCGCGTGGTACGGCACCGCCTCGACGCCGTTGGCGCGGAGGAACTCGGCGGTCTTCTCCACGGAGTTCCGGGAGAGGCAGTAGACGATCCCGGCGTCGCCCCGGTGCTCCTCGCGCAGGAAGGCCAGCAGCTGCTTCTTCGGCTCCGCCTTGGGCACGATCCGGTACTGGATGTTGGGGCGGTCGAAGCCGGCGACGAAGTGCCGCGCCGAGTCCAGGCCGAGGCGGCGGGTGATCTCCTGGTGGGTGGCGCGGGTGGCCGTCGCGGTCAGGGCGATCCGCGGCACGTCCGGCCAGCGTTCACCCAGCACCGACAGGGCCAGATAGTCGGGGCGGAAGTCGTGGCCCCACTGGGCCACGCAGTGCGCCTCGTCGATGGCGAAGAGGGAGACCCGGCCGCGCGAGAGCAGGTTCAGGGTGGACTCCAGGCGGAGCCGCTCGGGGGCCAGGTAGAGGAGATCCAGCTCACCGGCCCGGAACTGCGCCTCCACCAGCCGCTGCTCGTCGAGGTCCTGGGTGGAGTTGAGGAAGCCGGCCTGCACACCGGCCGCGCGCAGGGCGTCGACCTGGTCCTGCATCAGCGCGATCAGCGGGGAGACCACCACGCCCGTGCCCGGGCGGACCAGGGCGGGGATCTGGTAGCACAGCGACTTGCCGCCGCCGGTGGGCATCAGGACCACGGCGTCCCCGCCGGAGACCACGTGCTCGACCACGGCCCGCTGCTCGCCGCGGAACGACTCGTAGCCGAAGACCTTGCGCAGCGTCTCCAGCGCCGGGCCGCCCGCGTCCGCCGCGAGCCCGTCCGCGTCCGTCGTGGATGCCGTTGTTGCCGTGGTCACACCTGTACCGCCCGTCCCTGTCGACCTCCCTCCACCATAGGGGGGCGCGCCGACGCCGCCGGAGTTTTCCACAGGCCCGGCCGGTCCGGGGCCGGGGCGGCCGGGTTCAGTGGACGCAGAACTCGTTGCCCTCCGGGTCGTACATGACCGTCCACGCGCCGCCCGGCTCCCGGACCTCGCGCAGCACGCGGGCGCCCAGCGCCGTCAGCCGGCCGACCTCGTCGCCGCGGGCCCCCTCGCCGGGGTGGAGGTCCAGGTGGAGCCGGTTCTTGACCGTCTTGGGCTCCGGGACCCGCTGGAACAGCAGCCGCCGCCCCAGGCCGGTCCCGGACTCCTCGTCGTACGGGTCCTGCGGGTGGCGGACCGCCGCCAGGTTCCGCCAGGCTGCCCGGCCCCGCCACTCCAGGGTGGCCTCGGCGGGCACCGCCCCCGCGCTCAGCAGCTTCTCCACCAGCGGACCGTTGTCCTCCGGGACGTAGTGCAGCGCGGCCGCCCAGAAGTCGGCCAGGGCGTGCGGATCGGCCGCGTCGACGACGAGCTTCCAGTGGACGGGCACCGTGGGTTGCGTCATGCCACCACTCTTACGGGTGGTGTGCGGGCGCGCGCAACCGGAATGCGTGATCAGGCGGTGCGCTCCCGGGAACCCGGCGCCCCGGTCTCACCGGGCTCC
>NZ_JACADT010000480.1:0-4262 GCF_013421635.1 Streptomyces sp. UH6
CGTGGATCGAGCCGACGAACGAGCCCTGCGCGCGGACCAGGAGCCGGGTGCGGCCGCTCGCCGCCGCGACCCGCAGGATCTCGTCGACGTCGGCGTCGGCGTCGACCGAGGTGATGCGGGCGGTGGGTACCTGGAGCTCGGCGACCGGGGTCTCGGGCTCCGTGAGCGAACGGGTCAGCAGTTCCGAATCGGTCTCGCTGATCAGGCCGAGCCGCTCGGACTCCGCCACCAGGTGGGTGAGCTGCTCCCGGTTGTGGACGGAGGCCAGCTCGTCGCGCGGGGTGACCCGGCACAGCCTTACCAGGGTGTTGCTCATGGCGTTGAGCAGGCGGATCAGCGGCCGGACCACCTTCACCACGGCCCGGAAGGGCGGGGAGAGCAGCATGGCGGAGCGCTCCGGGTGGGCGATGGCCCAGGACTTGGGCGCCATCTCACCGACCACCATGTGGAGGAACACCACCACGATCATCGCCACGGCGAACGCGATGCCGTAGCTGAGTCCGGTGGGCAGGCCCAGGCGGTGCAGCAGCGGGTCGAGTTCGTGCGAGATCGCGGGCTTGGACACCGAGCCGAGGCCCAGGGTGCAGACGGTGATGCCCAGCTGGGCGCCGGCCAGCATCAGGGACAGCTCCCTCATGCCGGCCAGGGCCGCCCCGGCTCCGCGCCGGTTCTCGGCCGCCGCCTTCTCCATCCGGTGCCGTTTGGCGGCGACCAGGGCGAACTCGGCGGCCACGAAGAAGCCGCTGCCGATCAGCAGCAGGACGGTGACGAAGATCGCCATCGGGAAACTCATGCCGGGACCTCCGTCTCCGCCTCGGTTTCGGCTTCGGGCAGTTCGATCCGCACGCGGTCGGGCACGTGCCGGTCGAGGGTGCGGACCTCGATCAGCGCCTCGCCGCCCTCGGGCAGGTCGACGGTGAGCCGGTCCCCCACGGCCGGGAAGCGGCCGAGGCGGTCGACGACCAGACCGGCCACGGTGTCGTAGTCCTCCTCCTCGGGCAGCTCGACGCCGGTGACCTCGGCCACCTCGTCCAGCCGCCGTCCGGCGTCCACCAGCCAGCCGCCGGCGTCCGCCACGGCTACTGCGGTGACCGTGTCGGTCTCGTCGGCGATGTCGCCGATCAGTTCCTCCGCTATGTCCTCGTAGGTGACGATGCCCGCCACCCCTCCGTGCTCGTCGAGGACGACCGCGAACTCGTCGTCCCGCTCACGCATCTGGGTGACGGCGTCGGGCAGCGGCAGGGTGTCCGGGAGGAACAGCGGCCGCCGGGCGAGCGCGCCGGCCGTGGCGCCCTGGAGGCGGCCGGCCGGTTCGCGCATCAGCTCGTTGACGCCGAGCACGCCGGTGATCTCGTCGGGGTGGTCGCCCAGCACCGGGTAGTTGGAGTGGCCGTGCCGGGCGATCAGGTCGACGGCCTCGGCGGCCGTGGCGTCCTCGCGGACGAAGACGGCGTCCACCCGCGGGACCATCACCTGGTGGAGGGTCCGGTCGGAGAACTCCAGGGCGTGGTCGAGGAGGGCGGCGGTGTCCTCGGGCAGGGCTCCCCGCTCGTGGGACTCACCGATCAGGTGGCCCAGTTCCTCCAGCGTGGCGCCGTGGTGCAGTTCCTCGACGGGCTCGATGCCGACCCTGCGGAGCAGCCGGTTCGCGGCGCCGTCGAAGATCCGTACGAGCGGGCCGACGATCCTCAGGTAGAGGAGGGTGGAACCCGCCAGGGCCTTGGCCAGGCGCTCCGGCACGGCGATGGCGAGGTTCTTCGGGGCCAGCTCGCCCAGCACCATCTGCACGACCGTGGCCAGCACGAAGGCGAGCACGACGGAGATCCCGCTCACCGCGGCGTCGGGGAGGCCGAGGCCGGACAGCGCGGGCCTGAGCAGCGTGGAGACGGACGGCTCGGCGATGAAGCCGACGACCAGTCCGGTCACGGTGATGCCGAGCTGGGCGCCCGACAGCATGAACGAGAGCCGCTCCAGCACCTTCAGCGCGCGGGCGGCCTTCCTGTCGCCCCTCTCGGCGTCACGGGCCAGCGCGATCCGGTCGGCCGAAACGTAGGCGAACTCCTGGGCGACGAAGTATCCGGTACCCGCGGTCAGCACGAAGACGGCCAGCAGACCCAGGACGGCGTCGACGGCACTCATCGAACACCATCCCGCCGCGTGCCGTGCTCAGGAAGTACCTGGCGGGATGGTCGGGGACTGTGCCCCGGGGGGTCCGTCGGTCTGGCGGACAAGGGGTGACTCCTTTTTCTTCCGGGATGTACCGGGACAACGGTCGCGGCCGGTCCTGTGTTCCCGGCCGTCCCTCCGCTTCCGCGCGGAGCGGGCTCCGCCCCGTGCCAGGTCATCCTATGCTTCTACTCACCTGTAGAAGCTAGAGCGGCGGGCGAACCGCCGTTCATTCGCCCTGTCCGGGCGAACGGCGACATCACAACGACACCCCAGAGGAAGTGGACGCGCGCATGGTGTTCAGACGACTGCTCGGCTCGCTCGGCGTGGGCGGACCCACCGTCGACACGGTTCTCACCCCCGGGCCCGCCCTGCCCGGCTCGGAGCTCACCGGGCAGGTGCACATGGAGGGCGGCGGCGCCGACTTCGACGTCGAGCACGTCTCGCTGGAACTGGTGGCCCGCGTCGAGGCGGAGCACGCGGAGGGGGAGAGCGAGGGCACCGTCACCTTCGCGCGGTACACCGTCGGCGGCGGCTTCCGGCTCGCGGCGGGCGAGCGGCGGAGCCTGCCGTTCAGCGTGACGCTGCCGTGGGAGACGCCGGTCACGGAGCTGTACGGACAGCCGCTCGGCATCGTGCTGGGCGTGCGCACGGAGCTGGCGGTGGCGGGCGCCCGGGACAAGGGCGACCTCGACCCCCTGACCGTGGGCCCGCTGCACGTCCAGGAGGCGATCCTCGAGGCTCTCGGCCGGCTGGGCTTCGCCTTCCGCTCGGCCGACCTGGAGTACGGGCGCATCGGCGGCACGGGGCAGCAGCTGCCCTTCTACCAGGAGATCGAGATCACCCCGCCGCCCGGCCACGCGCACCAGGTGAACGAGATCGAGGTCACCTTCCTGGCGAGCCCCGGCGGCGTGGAGGTCGTGCTGGAGGCCGACAAGCGGGGCGGCTTCCTCTCCCCCGGCCACGACGTGATCACCCGCTTCACCGTCGGCCACCACGACGCCCGCGACTGGGAGGCCGAGGTCGACGGCTGGATCCGGCAGCTCCTGGACCACCGGGCGGCGTACGCCCCCCACGGCGGGTACGACCACGCGGCGCCCCACCCGGACCCCGACCACCACGGCTACCCGCACGGCCACGACGGCCACCACGACCACGGCCACCACGGCTCCGGACCCGGCGTGGGCACCGCCGTCGCCGCCGGCGCGGCGGGACTCGCGGTGGGCGTGGTCGGAGGCATGGTCGCGGCCGAGGTCGTCGACGAGATCGGGGACCTCTTCGAGGGTGAGGAGGAGGACGAGGCGTACGGGGAGGACGGCGACGACGGGGACGACGAGGCGTGACGGCCGCCATCCCCAAGGACTCTCTACAGTAATGTAGAAACGAGGCGGGTCCGGGGCAGTCGCTCCGGACCGGCGTCCCTCCAGCACGTCCCCGACACGTACGGAGTTCTCCATGGCCCTGTGGGACCGCATCAGGGAGTCCGCATCGACGATGCAGACCCAGCTGACGGCGAAGAAGAACGAGCTCACCAGCGGCGCCTTCCGGGATGCCGCGATGGCGATGTGCGCGCTGGTCGCCGCGGCGGACGGCACCGTCGACGCGTCCGAGCGGCAGCGGGTCGCCCAGCTCATCGCCTCCAACGAGGTGCTCCGCAACTTCGACGCCGAGGACCTCCGCCGTCGCTTCGAGGCCAACCTCGACCGCCTGGCCGCCGACTTCGACTTCGGCCGGGTCGCCGTCCTCCAGGAGGTCGCCAAGGCGAAGCGCAAGCCGGCCGAGGCCCGCGCCGTGGTCCAGATCGGCATCGTGATCGGCGGAGCGGACGGGAACTTCGACAAGGACGAGCAGGCGGTGGTGCGCGACGCCTGCTACGCCCTGGGGCTGCCGCCGCACGAGTTCGACCTCTGACCCCGCGGACCGCCCCCTCACCCGGCGGCCCGCCCCGCTCCCCCGGCCAGGGCCGCGTCCCGGCCGGGAGGGCGGTCACGGGGGCGGGGTGAGCCGCGGAGGGGCGGCGGTCACAGAGGGGTGGCGGTCACAGAGGGGTGGCGGCGTACAGGATGAGGGTCATGGTGACGGCCGCGTTGGCGGAG
>NZ_JACADT010000481.1:0-4260 GCF_013421635.1 Streptomyces sp. UH6
GTCCGGGCGGCCGGACGCCCCGGCGCCGTCCACCGTCTCGTCCGTCTTCTCGTCCACCGTCTCGTCCGTCTCCTTGTCCGGCGCCTGCGCGCGGCCCGCCGCCCGGTCCTCCTCCCGCGCCTCGGCGCGGTCCTCCGCCGGTGCCTTCTTCAGCGCGTCCTTCTCCGCCTCCCGCTCCTGCTCGTCCGCCCGCACCGCGAGCAGCGTCGCCCGGGCGGCGTCCGCGCGGGCGGTGTCCAGGGCGGACTCCAGGGCGGCGATGCGCTCGTCGCGTGCGGTGAGTTCGTGGGTCAGACGGGTGAGCGCGTCGTCCACGTCAGCCATCCGGTAGCCGCGCAGGGCCGGCGGGAAGCGGAGCTGCTCCACGTCCCGCACCGTCGCCGCACGGTGCGGGGGCAGCGGGTCGTGCAGACGGTCCGGCGGCGCGTCGGGAAGGACAGGGCGGTCACCGCCGCCGACGACGGCCAACGTGGTCGCGCTCACCACCACGGCGAGCGCGACGACCAGGAAGAGGAACATTGCCAAGGCTGCGGCCCCCCGCGTGTCGAAGTTGCCAGGGGTCCGATCGTGCCATGCCTCCGGGGCGGTTAGGGTCGCAGACAGCCGAAGACCGGACGTAGAGGAAAGAGGCCGTACGGGATGCTCAGGCTGGGCAGGCGTGAGTTCGACACGCACGAGCCGGTGATCATGGCCATCGTGAACCGGACGCCGGACTCCTTCTACGACCGGGGCGCCACCTTCGCCGACGAGCCGGCGCTCGCCCGGGTGGAGCAGGCGGTGGCCGAGGGCGCCGCGATCATCGACATCGGCGGCGTGAAGGCGGGACCGGGCGAGGAGGTCGGCGCCGAGGAGGAGGCCCGCCGGACGGTCGGCTTCGTGGCCGAGGTGCGCCGCCGGTTCCCCGACGTGGTGATCAGCGTCGACACCTGGCGGCACGAGGTCGGCGAGGCCGTCTGCGAGGCCGGGGCCGACCTGCTGAACGACGCCTGGGGCGGCGTCGACCCCAGGCTGGCCGAGGTGGCGGCCCGGTACCGGGTGGGTCTGGTGTGCACGCACGCCGGCGGGGCGGAGCCGCGGACCCGGCCGCACCGGGTGGCCTACGACGACGTGATGGCGGACATCCTGAAGGTCACCGTGGGGCTGGCCGAGCGGGCGGTGTCCCTGGGCGTGCCCCGCGAGTCGGTGCTGATCGACCCGGGGCACGACTTCGGCAAGAACACCCGGCACAGCCTGGAGGCGACCCGCCGGCTCGGCGAGATGACGGCCACCGGCTGGCCGGTGCTGGTCTCGCTCTCCAACAAGGACTTCGTCGGCGAGACCCTGGACCGGCCGGTCAAGGAGCGGCTGCTCGGCACGCTGGCGACGACCGCGGTCTCGGCCTGGCTGGGCGCCCAGGTGTACCGGGTGCACGAGGTCGCGGAGACCCGGCAGGTGCTGGACATGGTGGCCTCGATCGCGGGACACCGCCCGCCGGCCGTGGCCCGCCGCGGCCTGGCCTGAGGGCCGGCCCGGCCTTTCGGGCGGCCCCTCAGGCCGCCCCTGCGCCGGGTCCGGCGGCCTCGTGGCCCGCCGCCTCGCCGGAGCCCGCCGCCTCGCGGGAGAGCAGGGCGACCGCCTCGTCGACGTCGTCGGTGAGGTGGAAGAGGTCCAGGTCGCGTTCGGCGCACTTGCCGTCGGCGACCAGGGTGGACTTGATCCAGTCGACCAGCCCGCCCCAGTGCGCGGTGCCGAACAGGACGATCGGGAAGCGGGTCACCTTGCCCGTCTGGACCAGGGTGAGGGCCTCGAAGAGCTCGTCGAGGGTGCCCATCCCGCCGGGCAGGACGACGAAGCCGCGCGAGTACTTCACGAAGCAGGTCTTGCGGGCGAAGAAGTACCGGAAGTTCAGCCCGATGTCGCAGTACGGGTTGAGACCGGTCTCGAAGGGCAGCTCGATGCCCAGGCCGACGGAGACGCCTCCGCCCTCCTGGGCGCCCTTGTTGGCGGCCTCCATGGCACCCGGGCCGCCTCCGGTGATCACCGCCCAGCCGGCCTCGGCCAGCGCCCGGCCCAGCCGGACGCCCGCCTCGTACTCGGCGGATCCGGGGCTGGTGCGGGCCGAGCCGAAGACACTGACCGCGTGCGGCAGCCCGGACAGCGCGCGGAAGCCCTCCCCGAATTCCGCCTGGATCCGGGCGACCTGCCAGGCGTCGCGTTCGGTCCAGCCGGACGCGCCGTCCGGGTCGAGCAGTCTGCGGTCGCTGTCCCCGGCGCGGCCGGGCGCCCGGTCCGCGGGCGCGGCCGCGGGCGTGGCCTCGACCGGGTCGAGGCCCTGCAGCAGGTAACCGAGCCGCTCCTCGCGCACCGAGACCTGTGTTCCCTCGGAGTTGCCTGTGGTCATGGGCTCTCCTCTCCGTGACGGGGTTCTCCGCGTCCTCCGTAAAGATTAGGTCTACGCGGGTTACCCACTGGGGACGCGAACATGTCCGTCGTGTGCCGTCCGGTACCCGTTTCGGTGTGAATTCCGCACCCGCGCGAGGGCGGGGACCTTGTTCAGGCCGTCAGCCAGTCCCGCAGCCGGCGCTCGGCCTCGGGGATCATCGACGCCAGGACCCGCTCGTCCCGCTTGTGGGCGAGCAGCGGGTTGCCGGGCCCGTAGTTGACCGCCGGCACGCCCAGGGCGCTGAACCGGGAGACGTCGGTCCAGCCGAACTTCGGCTGCGGGGTGCCGCCGACGGCCTCGATGAAGGCGCGCGCCGCCGGGTGGGAGAGGCCGGGGAGGGCGCCGGGGCTGTGGTCGTCGACCACGAACTCCTCGATCGGGCAGCCCTCGAAGACCTCGCGGACGTGCGCGATCGCCTCCTGCTCGTCCCGGTCGGGGGCGTACCGGAAGTTGACGGTCACGGTGCACAGGTCGGGGATGACGTTGCCCGCCACTCCCCCCTCGACGGCCACCGCGTTCAGGCCCTCGCGGTACTCCAGGCCGTCGATCACCGGGCGGCGCGGCTCGTAGGCGGCCAGACGCTCCAGGATCGGGGCGGCGGCGTGGATGGCGTTGGCGCCCATCCAGGAGCGCGCCGAGTGGGCCCGCTCCCCCTTGGTGCGCAGCTTGACCCGCAGGGTGCCCTGGCAGCCGCCCTCGACCTGGCCGTCGGTGGGCTCCAGCAGGACGGCGAAGTCGCCCTCCAGCCAGTCGGGGTGTGCGGCAGCCACATGGCCGAGGCCGTTGAGGTGGGCGGCGACCTCTTCGTTGTCGTAGAAGACGAAGGTCAGGTCCCGGTTGGGCTCCGGCACCGTGGCGGCGATCCGCAGCTGCACGGCGACTCCGGACTTCATGTCGCAGGTGCCGCAGCCCCAGAGCACGCCCTCCTCGTCGAGCCGGGAGGGGACGTTCTCCGCGATGGGCACGGTGTCGATGTGTCCGGCGAGCACGACCCGTTCGGAGCGGCCCAGGTGGGTGCGGGCCACCACGTTGTTGCCGTGCCGGTCGACGGAGAGGTGGGGCAGGGAGCGCAGTGCCGCCTCGATCGCGTCCGCCAGCGGCTTCTCGTCGCCGCTCTCGGAGGGGAGGTCGACGAGCCGCGCGGTCAGCCGGGCGGCGTCCAACGAAAGGTCCAGCGGGATTTCGGCCATGGCCCCGACCTTAACCCGCACCCGGCGGTGAGAGGTTGTCCACAGGGGCTCGGGCAGGAGGACGCACCTCCGTTACCGTGTTACCCGTGACAGAGACGTCAACCGCCCCCAAGCGTCGTGGTCGCCTCTTCCGTTTCGGGGCGGCCCTGATGGTGCTGTTCTCCCTCGCGGGCTACGTCGCCACCCGGTACCTGCACGGTGGCGGAGCCGGTCCTTCCGGACCGGGCTGCGAGGTGGTCGCCTCGGGTGGACGGGGTGAGCCCGCCCGGTACGCTTTCACGCCCGAGCAGGCGGTGAACGCCGCTACCATCACCGCCGTGGGCACGGCGCGCGGCCTGCCCGAGCGCGCCGTCACCATCGCCCTGGCCACCGCGCTCCAGGAGTCCTCGCTGCGCAACATCCGCTACGGCGACCGGGACTCCCTCGGCCTGTTCCAGCAACGGCCCTCGCAGGGATGGGGGACGCCGAAGGAGATCATGGACCCGGCGTACTCGGCCGGCCAGTTCTACGACCACCTGGTGAAGGTGCCCGACTACACCGAGCTGCCGCTGACGGTGGCCGCCCAGGAGGTGCAGCGCAGCGGTTTCCCGGACGCCTACGCCAAGCACGAGCCGGACGCCGCGCTGATGGCCTCGGCGCTCACCGGGC
>NZ_JACADT010000482.1:0-4257 GCF_013421635.1 Streptomyces sp. UH6
GCCGATGTGCCACACGGCGTCGAATGGGGGCCGCTTCCGGGCGGGGACGGGGCGGGTGTCGCTGCGGGTGACGCCGCCGTGGAGGACGTCGCCGGGGCGCAGGGCGCGGCCGCCGTGGCCGCCGAACCGGCCCAGGGTGAAGGTGGCCGCGCTGCCCAGGAAGTCCGGCACGTCCAGTCCGCCGGCGAACAGCACGTAGGTGCGCAGGCCGTGCTCCTCGGGCGCGCCGACGGCGAGCGTCTGCCCGGCGCCGACGGTGACCGGTTCCCACTGTGGCACCGCGGTGCCGTCGACCGTCACCGGTGCCGGGGCGCCGGTGACGCACACGGTGACCGGGTGGGTGAACCGCAGGGTGGGGCCCTGGAGGGTGCACTCCAGGCCGGGCGCGCCCTCGTCGTTGCCGAGCGCGGTGTTGCCGAGGCGGAAGGACAGGTCGTCCATCGGTCCGCCCGGGGGAACGCCGACCTGCCAGTAGCCGGTGCGTCCCGGCCAGTCCTGCACGGTGGTGAGGGTGCCGGCGGCGACGACCTCGATGCGCGGGGTCGGGTCGGTCACCGTGGCGAGCGTGGCCGTGGAATGGAGGGCGGCGCGTACGCCGGCGTCGCGGAGGGCGGCGCGCACCAGGCCGAGGTTGGTCTCGATGCCGTCGATGCGGGTGGCGGCGAGCGCCGCGTCGAGCCGGTCGAGCGCCTCCGCGCGGTCGGCGCCGTGGGCGACGACCTTGGCGAGCATCGGGTCGTAGGTGGTGGTGACCTCGGTCCCGGTCTCCACCCAGGCGTCCACGCGGACGTCCGGCGGGAACTCCACACGGGTCAGCATGCCTGCGCTCGGCCGGTGGTCGCGGGAGGGGTCCTCGGCGTAGACGCGTGCCTCGACGGCGTGGCCGGCGGGGGCCGGCGGTTCGGCGACGACGTCCGTGACGCCCTGTGCGAGGCGCAGCATCCAGGCGACCAGGTCGACACCGTGGATCGCCTCGGTGACCGGGTGCTCGACCTGCAGGCGGGTGTTGACCTCGAGGAAGTACGCCTCCTCGCGGACCGCGTCGTAGACGAACTCCACGGTGCCGGCGGAGCGGTAGTCCACCGAGGCGCACAGGTCGCGGGCGGCCGTCGCGAGCCCGCGGCGGACGTGGTCCGGCAGTCCTGGGGCCGGGGCCTCCTCCAGCACCTTCTGGTTGCGGCGCTGAAGGGAGCAGTCGCGGTCGCCGAGGGTGACGACCTTGCCCCGCCCGTCGCCGAAGACCTGTACCTCCACGTGGCGGGCCCGCTCCACCAGCCGTTCCAGGAAGACCCCGGCGGAGGAGAAGGAGGCCGCGGCGACCCGCTGCACCCGCTCCCAGGCGTCGGCGAGTTCGCCCGGGCCGTGGCAGGCCCGCATGCCGATGCCGCCACCGCCGCCGGTCGCCTTGAGCATCACCGGGTACCCGATCCGCTCCGCCGCCTCGAGGGCGGCGCCGACGTCGGGCAGCAGACCGGTGCCCGGGGCGAGGGGGACGCCGGCGGCCTCCGCGGCGGCCCGGGCGGTGTGCTTGGCGCCGAACAGCTCGAGCTGCTCCGGGGTGGGGCCGACGAAGACGATGCCGGCGTCGGCGCAGCGGCGCGCGAAGGCGGCGTCCTCGGACAGGAACCCGTAGCCGGGGTGGATCGCGCCGGCGCCGGTGTCCTTGGCCGCCTTGAGCACCAGGTCGGCGTCGAGGTAGGACTCCTTGGCCGGTGCGGGGCCGAGACGGACGGCCTGGTCGGCCAGCCGGACGTGCTCGGTGCCGCGGTCCGCGTCGGAGTACACGGCCACGGTGCGCAGGCCGAGCTGCCGGGCGGTGCGGATGATCCGGGCCGCTATCTCGCCGCGGTTGGCGATCAGCAGAGTGTCGAACGTCATCGTGTTCCGTCCTCGTCGCCCGTTCGGCTCTCGGGGCCGGCCGGCTCAGTGATCGTCATCCGCACGGCGGTCGGGTCGAAGCCGTTGCAGGGGTTGTTGATCTGGGGGCAGTTGGACAGCAGCGCGAGGACGTCGGTCTCGGCGCGGAGCACGACCCGCAGCCCGGGGGCCGAGATGCCGTCGACGATGCCGAGCGTGCCGTCCTGTTCGACGGGCACGTTCATGAACCAGTTGATGTTGGAGACGAGGTCGCGCTTGCCGAGGCCGTGCCGGGCGCCCTCGGCGAGGAAGTTCTCCACGCAGGCGTGCTGCGCCCAGGTGTGGTGGCCGTAGCGGAGGGTGTTCGACTCCTTGGAGCAGGCGCCGCCGAGGGTGTCGTGCCGTCCGCAGGTGTCCTCGACGACGGTCATCAGCGGGGTGTGCTCGTTGGACATCAGTACCGAGCCGGTGGTCAGGAAGACGTTGCCCTGGGCCTGGACGGTGTCGGGGGCGCTGTAGCGCACGGCGGTGTCGTGCGCGTCGTACACCAGGAAGTCCGCGGCCTGGTTGCCGTGCAGGTCGGTGACGGTCAGCAGTTGCCCGGCGCGGACGACGGCGGACCAGCCGGCCCGGGCGGGGACGATGTCGTCGCGGACCACGTGGCCGGGGCGGGTGGGCCTGGTGTTGTCGGGCAGCACGGGGCCGGGACGTGCGGTGCTCGTGCTCATGCGGTCCCCCGGGCGGTGAGGTGGTCGGCGGTGTTCAGGAAGGCGCGGCGGCCCTCGGGGGTGGCGTCCCACAGCCGGTCGCCGGGCCCGGTCGGCCGGGCCCGGTGGGCGAGGACCATGAGGGTGCCGCAGGTGTAGGCGGGGCGCGGGTCCAGGGGGTGGGGCACGTTGGCGAGCAGGACGGTGACGTCCTGCTCGGCCCGCAGGGTGACGGTCCGTCCGGGGCCGGCGGAGCCGGTGAAGGCGGCGGTGCCGTCCTCGGCGATCCGGACGCCCTGGAAGAAGGAGACGGACGGGGGCAGGTCGCGCGCGGCGAGGCCGTTCTTCAGGGCGGCGAGCTTGAACAGCTCGCGTCCCGCGGGGGAGGGGGACTGTGCGGTTCCGTCGCCGTACCGGGCGGTGTTGCGGGCGAGGGTGGAGGTGCCGGTAAGGGCGTCGTGGCGGCCGGAGGTGTCCTCGACGACGGACGCGAGCACGCGGCCCTGGTCGGACAGGAGCAGGTGCCCCGCACCGAGGTAGGCGTTCCAGAGCACCTTGACCGTGTCGGCCGTGTTCAGGCGCTCCCAGGGGCGGTGGGCCGCGTACAGCAGGAGGTGGGCGCAGGCGTCGCCGGTCGGGTCGGTCAGCCGGAGCTCGGTGCCCCGGGCGAGGACCTTGTGGGTGTAGCCGCCGCCCGCCACGGTCTCCGCCCAGACGACGTCGCCGGCCGCGACGCCCTCGGGAGGCGTCGGCCACGTGCTCGCCGGCACGACCGGCATGGCCTCGGCCGTGGTGCCCTCCTGGGCGCGGGCGTGCTCGCGGGCTCCGTGCGTCGACGCGGTCGTCGACGGTGGCGCTGGGAGTGTCCCCATGCTCGGCCTCCGGTCCGATGAGTAATTTCTGTCGCTTGACAGAAATTAGGCAGCGGCGGCTTCACCGCCGTTGCCCCTCGGTTTCGAACCGGTTACCGGCCGCTCACCCCGGGAGCCCGGCCCGAGGGAGCCGCCGGCCTGTGCGAGGATCGCCGGGTGAGCAGGCCCACCACCAGGAGAGTCGGACGCCCCCGGGTCCAGGAGCGCCCGGCCGGCGGCCCCGAACCGCGCGACGAAGTCCTCGCCGCGGCAGCCGAGTTGTTCACCGTCCACGGCTACACGGCGACCTCCACCCGGACGATCGCCGAACGTGCCGGACTGCGGCAGGCGTCGCTGTACCACTACTTCGACGGCAAGGAGGCGATCCTCGCGGACCTGCTGGAGGGGACGGTGCGCCCCTCGCTGGAGGTGGCGGGCGGTCTCGTCTCCCGCACGGAGGCGCCGGCGGAGGCGCGCCTGTGGGCGCTGTGCCACTCCGACGCGGCACTGCTGTGCGACGGCCCGCACAACCTCGGCGCGCTGTACCTGCTCCCGGAGGTCGACACCGAGCGCTTCGCCGGATTCCACCGGCTCAGGTCCGAACTCAAGTCCTGCTACACGGACTTGCTCGCCGCCACCGCACCCGGCGCGGTCCTCGGGCCCGAGGACCTGGCGTTGCGCGCCGACCTCGTCTTCGGCCTCACCGAGAGTGTGATCCTCATCCGGCGCGCCGACCCGGCCCGCGTCCCCGGAGCCCTCGCCGCGGCGACGGCCGACGCCGCCCTGCGGGTGGCCGGCGTTCCACAGCGCTCCCTCGAACGGCTGCGCCACGAGGGGCGGCG
>NZ_JACADT010000483.1:0-4256 GCF_013421635.1 Streptomyces sp. UH6
CGCCGACCTCACCGGACCGGGGCCCGGCCCGGTGAGGTCGGTCGAGCAGGGCCGAACCGGTGAAAACCCGTGATCACCTGGGACAACATGTGACCGTTATCACCGCTCATGTGTGATGCCCGAATTAGAGCCCTCGCGGGTGGCGGGGATACCCTGCCGGACGGACATGCCGCGCGCTCGGACACCGTGTGCGCCCCCCTTGTGACACAGCGGACGTCACGTTGCCCTTCGCGGCACGCCCACGCATCCAACGAACCGCGAGATCACTGATAGGGACGGAAGCGCGTGGACCTGTTCGAGTACCAGGCGAGGGACCTCTTCGCCAAGCACGATGTACCGGTGCTTGCCGGTGAAGTCATCGACACGCCTGAGGCGGCGCGCGAGATCACCGAGCGACTCGGCGGCAAGTCGGTCGTCAAGGCGCAGGTGAAGGTCGGTGGCCGCGGCAAGGCCGGTGGCGTCAAGGTGGCCGGCTCGCCCGACGAGGCCGTGGCCCGGGCCACCGACATCCTCGGCATGGACATCAAGGGCCACACGGTCCACAAGGTCATGCTGGCGGAGCTGGCGCCGGAGATCGCGGAGGAGTACTACGTCTCCTTCCTCCTCGACCGTGCCAACCGCACGTTCCTCTCCATCGCCTCCGTCGAGGGCGGCATGGACATCGAGGAGGTGGCGGCCAACCGCCCCGAGGCCGTCGCCAAGACCCCGATCGACGCGATCGACGGTGTCACCCCGGAGAAGGCCCGCGAGATCGTCGAGGCCGCCAAGTTCCCGGCCGAGGTCGCCGACAAGGTCGTCGACGTGCTGGTGAAGCTCTGGGACGTCTTCCTCAAGGAGGACGCCCTCCTGGTCGAGGTGAACCCGCTGGCCAAGGTGGCCTCCGGTGACATCCTCGCCCTGGACGGCAAGGTCTCCCTGGACGACAACGCCGAGTTCCGTCACCCCGACTTCGAGGCGCTCCACGACAAGGCCGCGGCGAACCCGCTCGAGGCCGCTGCCAAGGAGAAGGGCCTCAACTACGTCAAGCTCGACGGCGAGGTCGGCATCATCGGCAACGGCGCCGGCCTGGTCATGTCGACCCTGGACGTCGTCGCGTACGCCGGTGAGGCCCACGGTGGCGTGAAGCCCGCCAACTTCCTCGACATCGGTGGCGGCGCCTCCGCCCAGGTGATGGCGAACGGCCTGGAGATCATCCTCGGCGACCCGGACGTCCGCTCCGTGTTCGTCAACGTCTTCGGTGGCATCACCGCCTGTGACGAGGTCGCCAACGGCATCGTCCAGGCCCTCAAGCTCCTCGAGGACAAGGGCGAGAAGGTCGAGAAGCCGCTCGTCGTCCGCCTCGACGGCAACAACGCCGAGCTGGGTCGCAAGATCCTCAGCGACGCCAACCACCCGCTGGTCCAGCGCGTCGACACCATGGACGGTGCGGCCGCGAAGGCCGCCGAGCTCGCCGCCGCCAAGTAAGCACCGAGGACGAGGACATCCACACACCATGTCTATCTGGCTCAACAAGGACAGCAAGGTCATCGTCCAGGGCATGACCGGTGCCACGGGCATGAAGCACACCAAGCTCATGCTCGGCGACGGCACCAACGTCGTGGGCGGCGTCAACCCGCGCAAGGCGGGTCAGACGGTCGACTTCGACGGCACCGAGGTACCGGTCTTCGGCACCGTCAAGGAGGCCATGGAGAAGACCGGCGCCGACGTCACGGTCGTCTTCGTGCCGGAGAAGTTCACCAAGGACGCGGTCATCGAGGCGATCGACGCCGAGATCCCGCTGGCCGTGGTGATCACCGAGGGCATCGCGGTGCACGACACCGCGGCGTTCTGGGCGTACGCCGGCAAGAAGGGCAACAAGACCCGGATCATCGGCCCGAACTGCCCCGGCATCATCACGCCGGGCGGCTCGAACGTCGGCATCATCCCGGGCGACATCACGAAGCCGGGCCGCATCGGCCTGGTCTCGAAGTCCGGCACGCTGACGTACCAGATGATGTACGAGCTGCGTGACATCGGCTTCTCCACCGCCGTCGGCATCGGTGGCGACCCGATCATCGGCACCACGCACATCGACGCGCTGGCCGCGTTCCAGGACGACCCCGACACCGACCTGATCGTGATGATCGGTGAGATCGGTGGCGACGCGGAGGAGCGTGCGGCCGCGTTCATCGCGGAGAACGTGACCAAGCCGGTCGTCGGCTACGTCGCGGGCTTCACCGCGCCGGAGGGCAAGACCATGGGTCACGCCGGTGCGATCGTGTCCGGTTCGTCCGGCACGGCTCAGGCGAAGAAGGAGGCCCTCGAGGCCGCCGGCGTCAAGGTCGGCAAGACGCCGACCGAGACCGCGAAGCTCGCCCGCGAGATCCTCGCCGGCTGACGCCGCCTCTCCTTCCGGCGGGCCCGCGCCCGGGGGTACACCCCCTGAGCGCGGGCCCGCCGCCGTATCCGGTCCCGGCCGGCCCAGCTGCCCGTCGCCCCCGGCCGGGGCGCGATGTCACCCGTCCCGGCTGCGGTGTCAGCCGTCCCGGCTGCGGAGCCTGGCCAGCAGGCCCCGTCGTCGTGGTGCCTCGCTCCGGAGGGCGGCGTGGCGGAGTTCGGCCACGACCCGCCAGTCGTGCCGGCCCGGGGCGGGCGGATACGGGGTGCCGTGCCGGGCGGCGCGGTAGAGGTCCAGCGCGTACTGGGAGGCGATGCTCATCAGGTCGTCCTTTCGGTGCCGGTGCCCGTGAGAGGGCGGGTGCGGGGGGCCGGTGCGAGGGCCCGTGCCCGTCTCGGTGCCGGTGCCCGTGCGGGGCCGGTGCCGTGCCGGTCCGGGGGTTGTCCGGAGCCGCTGCGGTCCGGACGTCACCGAGACTGAGCCGGGCGGGCGCCTGCCGGCACGTCGATTGACCGGAGCCGTCAATCGACGCCGGGACGGCTCCCGCGGGCAGGCAGGATGACGTCATGGCCGACGTCATCGACATCACCGGGCTGCCGCACGAGCGCGTCGTCGTCGCGGTGTCCCCCCTCGCAGAGCTGGGCTCCGCCCTGCACGTGCTGTCGGAGCCCGGGCACCACGCGCACCTGCACGGCTGGGTCACCGCCACCACCTCGGCCCTGCGGTGCGACCTGGCGGACCGCCTGCACGAGGCGGACTTCCTGTGGCGCTCCGCCCGCTGCGACCTGCTGCTCCCCGCCCACCCGGGGGCCACCCTCGCCGAGGAACTGGACGCCCTCGACCGGCTGGACGACGAGCACTTCGTGACGGCGGCGTTCGAGATCACCTGCCGGGCCTCGTACGAACGCTGCACCCCGTCACCGCTGGTCGACGCGGCACAGCGGAGGCGCGTGCGTGAACTGGCCGCGGCGCGAGGCCCCCGGCAGGCGGCCTTCGTGGACCGCATGCTGCTCGACCCGGACGGCCTGCGGGCCTGGCTGCGCCGCCTCTTCGAGGACTGTGAGCAGGCGTTCTTCGCGGATACCTGGAACCGGACCCGGGGTCAGCTCGCCGCCGACGCGCGGCACAAGACCGAGCTGCTGCGCCGGAAGGGACTCGGTGCGGCCCTGACCGCCGCGTCGGCCGCCCTCGGCCTGGACGACTCCGGCGACCGCATCCTCGTCGACAAGCTGGCCGTCGGCCGGGCCTCGGCGTACGCCGACCCCGACGACCCGGGAGTCACGCTGATACCGACCACGCTGGGCCGGCCCCATCTGCTGTTCGCCCACGGGCCCGGTCGGCGACCGGTGCTGCAGTACCCGGTGGACAGCGGCGAGCTGACGTCTCCGGTCAGCCTGCGCGAGGTGCAGCGGCGGCTCGACGCGCTCGCGCACCCGTTGCGGATGCGCCTGTGCCGCACCCTCGCCCGCGGCCCGCACACCACCGGCGAACTGGTGGAGGCGTACGGCGTCACCGCGCCCGAGGTCTCCCGGCACCTGGCCGTGCTCAAGAAGGCCGGACTGCTGACCACCCGGCGCCGGGGCCGCTACGTGCTGTACCAGTTGGAGCTGGGGGCGGTGAGCCGGCTGGGCGGCGACTTCATCGAGGGCGTGCTGCGCTGAACCCGGCGGACCGTGGACCGCACCGCCCGCGCATCGTCCCGGCGGCGGTCGGGCCCGGTCAGCGGCGGAGGAGGTCCCACCGGGCCAGGAGGGCCGTGAGGAGGGCCGGGGGAAGGGTCCACGCCGCGGCGGCGAGGCCCGTCCGCCACCAGGAAGGGCCGAACGCGGCGAGGGCGCCGGTACCGAGCGGACCCGAGGCGAGGGCCGTGAGGACGGCC
>NZ_JACADT010000484.1:0-4233 GCF_013421635.1 Streptomyces sp. UH6
GCCGCCCCCGTCGCACCGGCCGCCGATGCCCCGGTCCGGGCACGCCGGTCCTGCACACGCCGGTCCTGCACACGCCGGAGCCCCGGTGCGGTGCCTCGCGGCAGCCGTCCGGGGCTCCGGTGACCGGTGGTGGGTCAGGCCAGGAAGACCGGGAACGCCACCAGGTCGTTCTGCGTCATCACCGGAAGGTTCTGGATCTCCTCGTCCGGCACGGCCGTCCGCATCCGCGGGAACCGCTCGAACAGCGCCGGCAGGGCGATGGCCGCCTCCAGCCGGGAGAGCGCCGCTCCGGGGCAGATGTGCGGCCCGTGACCGAACGCCATGTGCCGGATCGGGGTCTCGCGGGTGACGTCGAAGCTGTCGGCGTCCGCCCCGTGCTGCTCCTGGTCGCGGTTGATCGCGCGGTAGGACATGACCACCCCGTCGCCCTTGGGGACCACCGTGTCGCCGATGGTCAGGTCCTCCGTCGGGAACCGCATCAGCAGGTGGCTGTTGGCCGGGTCCCAGCGCAGGGTCTCCTCGATCACCGCCTCCCAGGACACCTTGCCCGCGAGCACCAGGGCGAGCTGGTCCGGGTGGTTCAGCAGCGCCCGGGTCGCGCTGGTGATCAGGTCGATGGTCGTCTCGTGACCCGCGGCCACCAGCGCCTTGAGGTTGCCGAGCACCTCGTCCTCGGTGAGCGGCTCACCGCCCTCCTCGCTGTGGATCAGGGCACTGAGCAGGTCGTCGCCCGGGTTCGCCTTCCGCTCCCGGATGAGGTCCAGGTACCAGCGGTCGAAGGTGTCCAGGATCTCCAGCCGCTCCTCGTGCGGGGTGAGCATCGAGAAGAACCGCTTGTAGCCGTCGGCCAGCCAGGGCTGGCTCTCCGCGGGGACGTCCAGCAGCAGGCACACCACCTGCATCGGCAGCGGCTGGGCGAAGACGGCCTTCAGGTCCACGGGGGAGCCGTCCCGGCCGGCCTCCTCCACCGCGTCGAGGAGCTTGTCGGTGAAGGCGACGATGTCGTCGCGTATCGCCTCGATGCGTCGGGGCGTCAGCGCCTGCGCCGTCTTGGTGCGCAGCCGCCGGTGGTCGGGGCCGTCCACGGTGAACATCGAACGGCCGGCGTCGATCATCGTGATCAGCGGCCATTCACGGGTGACCACCCCCTCCTGCCACAGCCGCCACTCGTTCAGGTCCTTGACGAGACGGGGGTCGAGCAGCAGGTCCCGCGCGACGGCGTGCCGGGTCACGGACCAGGCGGGCACGCCGAGCAGGTCGATCGGGACCACCGGTCCCGCCGCGACCAGGCGCTCGGTCTCGCCGTCGAGGTCCCGGACCATCGGGTCGATCACGATCGGCTCGGCGGTCGTGGCGCCGGTGTAAGGGCACTTCATCAGTAGTCTCCAACAGTCCGTACGGCGGTGAAACGCACCGGCAGCGACGTGAAGCCCCGCATGAACGGGGAAGGACGGCGTACCAGGGACTCGGCGGGGACCGTCAGCTCCAGGTCGGGCAGCCGGTCGAGGAGCACCTCGATCCCGGTCCGCGCGATGATCTCGGCGATCTCCTGGGCCGGGAAGGGGCACCGGTACTCGCCGTGGCCGAAGGACAGGTGGGCGCTGTTGCCCGCCGCGACCACGGTCCGGCCGGCCGTGAGGTCCTGGCGCACGTGCGGGTCCAGGTTGGCCCCGCCGTACCCGAGGAGGATCAGGTCGCCGGCCCGCAGGACGCGACCGCCCAGGGTGGTGTCCCGGGCCGCCCACCGGTTGGGCAGCATCTGCGAGGGGGTGTCCTCCCAGAGCACCTCGTTCATGGCCTGGGCGATGCTGTGGCGTGCCCCGCCCAGCGCGGTCGCGAACCGCTCGTCGGTGAGCATCAGGCGGATCGAGTTGCCGATCCAGTCGGTGGTCTGCAGGTAGCCGGCGGCCACGATGGCCCGCAGGTCCCAGACCATCTCCTCCTCGGTGAACGGCGCGTCCACGCCGCTGTCGTGGGCGAGGATCCGCGAGGCGATGTCCGGACCGGGCTGCTCGACCTTGGAGTGCAGCAGCTCCCGCATGCTCTCGCCGAACTCGTCGTTCGCCTTCTGGGCGTCCGGCCCGGCGTCGGAGAGCCGCTGGATGATGTCGGCGATCCTCGGCCCGTCCTCGTCCGGGAAACCGGCCAGCCGGGCCAGGGTCAGGATGGGCAGCGCCACCGCGAACTCCTCGACCAGGTCGGCGCTCCCACGACCGCAGAACCCGTCGATCAGCCGGTCCGCCAGTTCCTCGGCCTCGCGGCGGAGTTCGAAGGCGTCGGTCTGCTCCAGCACGGCGTTCACCAGGCGGGTGTGGCGGCGGTGCTCCTCGCCGACGGTGAAGTACACGCACGGCACGCGCTCGCCCAGCATCGGCCGCAGCGGCCAGTCCTCGGGCACGTTCGGCCACTGGTTCCACAGGCCGGCGTCCCGGGGGAACAGCTCGGGGTCGCTGGTGACCTGGTGCAGTTCCCGGTAGCCGATCACCAGCCAGGCCGGGAAGCCGGCGAACACCACCGGCACCACCGGGCCGAACCGGGCCCTCATGTCCCGGTACTGGGCGTTCGGCGCGGTGTGGAAGCGCTCGTCCGCCAGCAGGTCGACGGGGCAGACGCCGCCCTGGGTGGAGCTCTGGGCAGAAGTGTTCATCTCGGCCTCACCGGACAGGGGCCGCGGCGCGGGCCCCGTGGAGGGTCTGCAGGTGCTCCGCCAGGGTGAGCAGCACCCGCTTGCTGGACTCCCGGGAGCGGGCGTCGCAGTCGATCAGGGGGATGGCCGGGTCCAGGTCGAGCGCGTCCCGGATCTCCTCCAGGGAGTGCGGCGGACCCCCGAAGTCGTTGCGGGCCACGATGAACGGCGTGCCGTGGTGCTCGAGCCGGTCGATCGCGTACCAGGAGTCGTCCAGACGCCGGTCGTCGACCAGCACCACCGCGCCGATGGTCCCGGCGAACAGCCGGTCCCACAGGAACCAGAACCGTTCCTGGCCGGGCGCGCCGAACAGGTAGAGCACGGTCTCCTCGTCGAGGGTGATCCGCCCGAAGTCGAAGGCGACCGTCGTCCCCGTCTTCTCCGGCACGTGACGCGTGTCGTCGGTCGGGACGCCCGCCCGCGTCATCGTCTCCTCGGTGTTGAGCGGACGGATCTCGCTGACCGAACGGACCAGGGTCGTCTTGCCGACCCCGAAGCCGCCCACGACGACGATCTTCAGGCCGTTGCTGGCGCGGTCGCCGAGCGGAGCCCGCGGCCCGTCGGGCAGGGGCCGGGTTTCAGAGAGCGCGGAGTCCAACGAGCACCTTCTCCAGTGTGGCGGGATCCAGCTCCGGGCGGCCGGAGGCGGTGTACCGCGGATGACGGGCGGTGGCCCGGCCCGCGTCCAGAAGGTCCGAGACGAGGATCTTCGTGATGGACACGGGCAGGCCGAGCTCGGCGGAGATCTCGACCACCGAGGTGGGGTGGACGCACAGACGCAGGATCGTCGCGAGTTCCGACGACAGCCCCGCCGCCGGTCCGCTCTCGGCGACGATCAGCGTCACCAGGTCCAGGTCCTCCCGGGAGGGCCGGCTGCGCCCCGAGGTGAGGGTGTACAGCCGGTCCGGCCGGTCGTCGGGCCCCGGCCGGCTCACGACGTGGCGACCTGGACGGCCGGGTCGGAGGACTCCCGGGGCGGCGTGCTCAGGTGCTCGCCGAGCTGCTCGATCAGCTCCTGCATGGTGTGCCCGACCAGCCCGGGGTCGGCGTCCTCCTCGGCGACCACCGCGATGTGGGCGCCCGCCCCGGCCTCGACGATGAACAGCAGGCCGCCGTGGAACTCGGTCATCGACTGCCGCACGCCGCCGTCGCCGCTGCCGAACTCGGCGGAGGCGCCCTGGGCGAGGGACTGGATGCCCGCCGATATGGCGGCCAGCTGGTCCGCCTGGTCGACGGTGAGTTCGGGGGAGTGGCACAGCTTCAGGCCGTCCCGGGAGAGCACCAGCGCGTGGCGCGCTCCCGGGGTGCGTTCGAGCAGGCCCTCCAGGAGCCAGGTGAGCTCTGCTATGCGGCTGTGGTCGTGGTTCATCTGTCGCTTCCTCGGGTGTCGGCGCTCGCGGGGGAGTCGGGGGAGTCCTTGTCCTCGGCTGTCGCCGGGTCGGACGCGCGGGGGGTCGTGTTCTCGGGGCCGGCCTTGCCGGTCACGGCCGTGCGGAACGCGTGGAACCGCGCACCGTGCCGGGCCGGCCGGGGGAGCGACGAGGGCG
>NZ_JACADT010000485.1:0-4231 GCF_013421635.1 Streptomyces sp. UH6
GGTGAGGAGCAGCTCGAGCGTGGAACCCCGCCCGTCGGCGTCGTCGACCCGCAGCGCGAGTCCCACGCCGTCGGGCAGGACACCGGGCAGGCCGGCCGCGAGCGACCAGCGCGCGGTGACCGGGTAGACGCCGTGCCGGTCCAGCCAGTCGCCCCGACAGCCGCCCTCTGGGTCACCGCGGACCTCCTCCGTCCCGGCAGGCGTCACCCCGGCGGGGTGCAGGGCGGGCGCCCTCCGCAGCCGGGCCACCTGCCGGGCGACCGTGCGCACCGTGCCGCCGAACACCCCTGTCATCTCGCACCCCTCTCCCGGTCGGCCGGCACCATGCCGCGGACCGCGGCCGTGGCGCGCCGGTTCCTGTACCCCGGCCCGTCCTCGGGGAACGTCCCCGGGCACGGGGCCCGGCGACGGAGCCGGACGCCCGGGCCGCGGCGCGCCGGTTCAGCCGTCACCCAGGGCCCGTCGCACTCGTTCCCGGCCTCGTCCCGAAGAGTGAGGAGGCCGGTGTCCGTCATGCTGTGGGCCGGGTGCCACCGGAGGGCGGGTCCACGCCAGGGCCGGGGGGTCGTTCATCCGTTCGGGGCAGCGGGGTCGCCGCCGAGTGGCGGGACCGGGGTCGGTCAGCGGCCGCCGTTCGGCGGGCGGTGGGGGGGCTGTTCGGGGGTGGGGCGATGGACGGGGTTGGGCACGGGGCGGATGACGGGGCCGCCGCCGTTGGCGGTCACCCGCACCGGGGTGCCGTGGTGGCGGATGGTCAGCGGACGGCCGCTGACCAGCCGGTAGGCGGCGGTCTCCTGGGTGATCTCGACCCGAAGGCAGCGCCCGAGCACCTGCAGGGTGAACGCGAGCCGGCTGAACTTCTCCGGCAGCCGGGGCGCGAACTCCAGTTGGTCGCCGCGCTGGCGCAGCCCGCCGAACCCGCCGACCAGGGCCAGCCACGCCCCGGCCAGGGAGGCGATGTGCAGGCCGTCGCGGGCGTTGTGCTCCAGGTCGTCGAGGTCCATCAGAGCCGCCTCGGCCGTGTAGTCGTAGGCGAGCCGCAGGTGTCCGGCGCGGGCGGCGATGACGGCCTGGCAGCAGGCCGAGAGGGAGGAGTCGCGGACGGTCAGCGGTTCGTAGTAGGCGAAGTTCCGGGCGATCTGCTCCTCGTCGAACATGTCGTCGCAGGTGTACATGGCCAGGACCAGGTCGGCCTGCTTGATGACCTGCTTGCGGTAGAGGTCGAAGTAGGGGAAGTGGAGCAGCAGCGGGTACTGGTCGGGGCCGGTCCTGTCGAAGTTCCAGCGCTGGTGGCCGGTGAACCCGGCCGACTGCTCGTGGACGCGCAGTTCCTCGTTGTACGGGATGTGCATGGCCGCCGCGGCGTCCCGCCAGCCGGCGCCCTCCTCGTCGTCGACGCCGAGCCGGGCGGCCTGGTCGGCGTGGCGCTCCACCGCGTCGGCGGCGGCGAGCAGATTGGCCCGGGCCATCAGGTTGGTGTAGGCGTTGTCGTCGACGACGGCGCTGTACTCGTCGGGTCCGGTGACTCCGTCGATGTGGAAGTTGCCGTGGTGGTCGTGGTGGCCGAGCGAGCGCCACAGCCGCGCCGTCTCCACGAGCAGTTCGAGACCGACCTCCCGCTCGAAACGGCTGTCCCCGGTGGCGGCGACGTAGCGCACGACGGCTGCCGCGATGTCGGCGTTGACGTGGAAGGCTGCGGTGCCGGCCGGCCAGTAGCCGGAGCACTCGGAGCCGTCGATGGTCCGCCAGGGGAAGGCGGCGCCGGACAGCCCGAGCGTGGCCGCGCGCTCCTTGGCGACCTCGAGGGTGTTGTGCCGCCAGCGCAGTGCCTCGGCCACCGCTTTGGGCGAGGTGTAGGTGAGCGGGGTGAGGACGAACGTCTCGGTGTCCCAGAACGCGTGCCCGTCGTAGCCGGACCCGGTGAGGCCCTTGGCGGGGATGGCGCGCTCCTCGGCCCGGACGCCGGCCTGGAGGACGTGGAAGAGGGCGAAGCGGACGGCCTGCTGGATCTCCTCGTCGCCGTCGACCTCGACGTCGGCGCGGCCCCAGAAGTCCGCGAGGAACTCCTCCTGCTCCTTGAGCAGCCCGTCCCACCCGCTGTGGCGTGCGGCGGCGAGGGCCGCGTCGACCTGGTCGCTCATGGCGGGCAGGGAGCGGGTGCGGGACCAGCCGTGGGCGACCACCTTGTGCACCACCAGACGCTGACCGGGCTCCAGGACCGAGGTGACGGTGAGCCGGGCGAGGTCGTCCTCGCTCTCGCTGTCGGTGACGATCGGCTGGTGTCCGGTGATCACGTGGTCGGCGGCGACGGCCACCCGGATGCCGCTGCGCTTGGTGCGGTGCACCAGACGCAGCCTGTTGCCCGAGGAGAAGTTCTGCTCCGGTTCCAGCGGGGACTGGAGCGCCTTGGCCGCCCGGGGGTCGCTGCCGGTGCCGTCGGGCAGCTGCTCGTTGGCGACCAGTTCGGACTGGAGGACGACGCGCACCCGGGCGTCGACCGGCTCGACCTCGTAGGAGACGGCGGCGATGGCCCGCTGGGTGAGGGAGACCAGGCGGGTGGAGCGGACCCGCACCCGGGAGCCTGCCGGGGAGACCCAGTCGCAGCTGCGCTCGAGCACGCCGCGGCGCATGTCCAGCGTGCGTTCGTGGGCGACCAGCCGGCCGTGGCGCAGGTCGAACGGCTCGTCGTCGACGAGCAGCCGCAGCACCTTCCCGTTGGTGATGTTGATCACCGTCTGACCGGACTCGGGGTATCCGTAGCCGGCCTCGGCGTAGGGCAGGGGGTGGAGCTCGAAGACGCCGTTGAGGTAGCTGCCGGGCAGGCCGTGCGGCTCACCCTCGTCGAAGTTGCCGCGCCAGCCGACGTGGCCGTTGGAGAGCGCGAAGACCGATTCGCTCTGGGCGAGGACGTCCAGGCTGAGTTCGGTCTCGCGGACGGTCCAGGGTTCGACGGCGTAGGACCGCTGGGTGATCACCCGGCACCTCCCGGGGTCTGCGTCGGCTCGGCGCGTCCGGCGGACCTGCCGGACCGGCCGGGCTCACCGAGTTCACCGATCTCGCCGAGATCGCCGAGATCCTGGACCACGATGTCCGCGCCGTGCGCGCGCAGGGCTTCCGCCTGTCCCACCCGGTCCACGCCGACGACCTGTCCGAAGCGTCCGGCGCGGCCGGCGTCCATGCCGGCCAGGGCGTCCTCGAACACGGCGGCCTCGGAGGGCCGCACGCCGAGGTCGCGGGCGGCGGCGAGGAAGGTGTCCGGCTTCGGCTTGCCTGGCAGGCCGCGCTCGGCGGCGACCACGCCGTCGATCCGGACGTCGAAGAGGCCGACGGCGTCCACGGCGCGGAGCACGTCGAGACAGTTCTTGCTGGAGGACACGATCGCGGTGGCGAGCCCGCGGGCGCGCACGGCCCGGATGTAGGCGAGGGTGGTGTCGTACGCCTCGACCCCGCCTTCACGGATCTTGGCCAGAACCAGCTCGTTCTTCCGGTTGCCGAGGCCCTGCACGGTCAGGGCGTCCGGGGGGTCGTCCGGGGCGCCCTCGGGGAGCGTGATGCCGCGCGAGGCGAGGAAGGTGCGCACCCCGTCGGTGCGCGGCAGGCCGTCGACGTACTCGTCGTAGTCGTGCGCCGCGTCGAAGGGCCGGTAACCGGCCCCGTCCCGTTCCTCGAGGAAGCTGTCGAAGGTCTCCTTCCAGGCCGCCGCGTGCACCACGGCGGTCCGGGTGACGACGCCGTCGAGGTCGAACAGGCAGGCCCGGATCTGCGGGGGAAGGCCGAGGTCGGTCATGCCGACCACCTTCCCACCGGGCGCGGATCCTTGCCTGTCGGCTCCACCCGAAGTGGGTGCGCGCGGAGCAGCGACGGATTTTCGGCCACGCCGTTCCGCGGGATGCGGAGGGACGGGTTCCAGGCTGCCCGGACACCGCCCGGAGGAACAGGGCCGAAGGTCCCTGACAGATGCCCTGACGTGGGCGTCCGCGTGATCTCCTCACACCCGATGTGCCATGCTCGTCACGTGACGACCGATCCTGCTCCCGCCGCCGAAGCCGGCGCCCTGCCCGATGTGGTGGCGTCCGAGGCCGTGCTGGAGCGGGCGAAGGGCGTGATCATGGCCCTGACCGGCAGAACCGCCGACGAGGCGCAGGCCGAGCTGCTCCGCAGGGCCCGCGCCGGTGGGCGCACGCTGCTGGACGAGTGCTGGATCACCGTGGGCGGGACGGCGACGGGACGG
>NZ_JACADT010000486.1:0-4214 GCF_013421635.1 Streptomyces sp. UH6
CTGCGCGAGCTCTCCGGCCACGGCCACCGGTTCGTCACCGGCGCGCGCGTCTCCCCGGACGGGACCAGGGCGGCCTGGCTGGCCTGGGACCACCCCCGGATGCCCTGGGACGGCACCGAACTGCTCGTCGCCGACCTCACGGCCGACGGCGTCCTCGGCACCCCGCGCACCGTGGCAGGCGGCGAGGAGGAGTCCGTCGCCCAGGTCGAGTGGACCGCCGACGGCCGGCTGCTGTGGAGCAGCGACCGCGGCGGATGGTGGAACCTCTACCGCGACGGCGAGCCGGTCTGCCCCCGCGAGGAGGAGTTCGGCGGACCGCTGTGGGTGCCGGGCAGCCGCTGGTTCGCACCGCTGGAGTGCGGACTGGTCGCCGTCCTGCACGGCCGTGGCGCGCAGGTGCTCGGCGTCCTCGACCCGGAGACCTGCGAGGTGGTCGACGCCGCGGGCCCCTGGACCGAGTGCGCGTCCATGCTGGCCGTGCACGGCGACCGGGTCGCCACGGTGGGCGGCGGGCCGACGCGGTCCTTCGAGGTGGTCGAGCTGGACACCCGCCTGGGCAGCGCCCGGGTGATCGGCTCCGCCCACCAGGACTCCGTCGACCCGGCCTACCTGCCCGAACCCCGGGCCCGGGTCTTCACCGCCGCCGACGGCCGGGAGGTGCACGCCCACGTGTACCCGCCCCACCACCCGGAGGTCGCCGGCCCCGAGGACGAGCTGCCGCCGTACGTGGTCTGGGCGCACGGCGGCCCCACCAGCCGGGTGCCCATGGTGCTCGACCTGGAGATCGCCTACTTCACCTCCCGCGGCATCGGCGTCGTCGAGGTGAACTACGGCGGGTCCACCGGCTACGGCCGCGAGTACCGCAACCGGCTGCGCGAGCAGTGGGGCGTGGTCGACGTCGAGGACTGCGCGGCGGCGGCGCTCGCCCTCGCCGACGAGGGCAGCGCCGACCGGCGCAGGCTCGCCGTGCGCGGTGGCAGCGCGGGCGGCTGGACCGCCGCCGCCTCGCTGGCCTTCACCGACGTCTACGCCTGCGCCACCATCATCTACCCGGTCCTCGACCTGACCGCCTTCGCCTCCGGGGAGACCCACGACTTCGAGTCCCGCTACCTGGAGTCGCTGGTCGGGCCGCTGGCCGAGGTCCCCGAGCGGTACCGGGACCGCTCGCCCGGCGAGCACCCCGAGCGCATCCGGGCGCCCTTCCTGCTGCTGCAGGGGCTGGAGGACCCGGTCTGCCCGCCGGCCGCGACCGAACGGTTCCTCGACCGGATCCGTGAGGCCGGCGGGGTCCCGCACGCCTACCTCGCCTTCGAGGGCGAGGGCCACGGCTTCCGGCGCGCGGAGACCATGATCCGCGCCCTGGAGTCGGAACTCTCGCTGTACGCCCAGGTGTTCGGCTTCGAGGCGCCGGGCGTGCCGGTGCTGGAACTGCGGAAGTAGGGGACGACGTGCGGGAGCTGACCAGACCGAAGCGGCTGACGCCCGGGGCGCGGGTCGCCGTCGTCGCGCCCAGCGGACCGGTGCCTGAGGAGAGGGTCCAGGCAGGTCTGGAGCTGCTGCGCGGCTGGGAGCTCGATCCGGTGGTGATGCCCCATGTGCTCGGACGCCACCCGGAGTTCGAGTACCTCGCCGGGTCCGACGCCGACCGGGCCGCCGACCTCCAGGCCGCCTGGTGCGACCCGGCCGTGGACGCGGTGATCTGCGCCCGCGGCGGCTACGGCGCACAGCGCATGGTCGACCTCCTCGACTGGTCCGCCCTGCGCGCGGCGGGGCCCAAGGTGTTCGTCGGGTTCAGCGACATCACCGCGCTGCACGAGGCGTTCGCGACCCGCATGGGCCTGGTCACCCTCCACGGCCCCATGGCAGGGGCGATCGACTTCCTGAAGAACGAGCGGGCCCGCGAGCACCTGCGGGCCACCCTCTTCGCACCGGAGTCGACGCGCGTGATCCAGGGCTCGGGCGGAGCCCTCGTCCCGGGACGGGCGAGCGGGGTCACCCTGGGCGGCTGCGTCAGCCTGATCGCCGCGGACCTGGGCACCCCGCACGCGCGGACGGGCGCGAGGGGCGGGTTGCTGATGATCGAGGACATCGACGAGGAGCGCTACCGGCTCGACCGCATCCTCACCCAGCTGCTGCGCGCCGGCTGGCTCGACGGCGTGGCCGGTGTCGCGCTCGGCTCCTGGCACAGGTGCGGCCCCTACGAGGAGCTGCGGGCCCTGTTCGCCGACCGGCTGGGCGGCCTGGGCGTGCCGGTCGCCGAGGAGTTCGGCTTCGGCCACCTCGAGGGGGCGCTGACGATCCCCTTCGGCGTCCGCGCCGAACTCGACACCGAGGCGCGCACCCTCACCCTGGACCGCCCGGCCCTGGCCTGACGCCGCCCCGCCGGATGGAGTGGCCGGTACGGGTGAGAGCGAGACGTGTGGCCGGGCCGGCGCACGCCCGGCGCGGCGGTAAGGTGATCTTCATGCCCGAGGTGTCCTATCTGGCCGTGACCGACCGGATCGGTCTGCGCCCCTTCACCCTCGCCGACGAGGCCGAGTTCACCGCCCGCGCGCGGCAGAGCCGGGACCTGCACCGCCCGTGGCTGTTCCCCCCGGACAGCCCCTCCGCGTACCTGGAGTACGCGACGCGGCTGATCGAGAGCCCCGACAAGGAGGGGTACCTGATCTGCGACCGCGCGGACGGCGGCGCCATCGCCGGCTACGTGAACATCAACAACATCGTGCACGGCGCCTTCCGCAGCGGCGCCCTCGGCTACGGCGCCTTCGCGCACGCCGCCGGCCGCGGCCTGATGACCGACGCCCTCAAGGCCCTCGTCCGGCACGCCTTCGCACCGCCGCTCGACCTCCACCGGCTGGAGATCAACGTCCAGCCCGGCAACGCCCGTTCCGTCGCCCTCGCACGCCGCGCCGGGTTCGCCAAGGAGGGCTTCTCCCCGCGCATGCTCCACGTCGACGGCGCGTGGCGCGACCACGAACGCTGGGCGATCACCGCGGAGATGGTCCCCGCGTGACGAACCGGCGGCCGGAGGGCCGGGGGCCGAACCACGCCGGCCTCTGGCGCGATCGCCGTCCGCCCGCTTCCATGGTCGCGTGACGACGATCCGCCGTGAGGTACTGACGCTGCCCGCCGCCGAGTTGGGCCCCGACAACCCGCTGCCGCCGCTGCGACCGCTGGACGAGGTGCACCAGGTCGAGGACCGGGACCGCAAGGGTCTGCCGCGGGACATGGCCCGGCAGATGGGCTACGCCCCGCTCACCGGGCTGCTCCCGGAGCGCGTCCGCGACGGCTACGACCGCCGACGCGCCCCACGGCCGGTGGAGGCGATCGTCGTGGAGAACGACCGACTCCGCGCGACGGTGCTGCCCACCCTGGGCGGCCGGATCGCCTCCCTGGTCCACAAGCCCACCGGGCGTGAACTGCTGTACCGCAACCCGGTGCTCCAGCCCGCCTGCTTCGCGCTCAACGGCGCCTGGTACTCCGGCGGGGTCGAGTGGAACATCGGCGCCACCGGCCACACCGCGCTCTCCTGCTCCCCGCTGCACGCCGCCCGGGTCACCGCGCCCGACGGCGGCGTGATGCTGAGGCTGTGGGAGTGGGAACGGCTGCGTGACCTGCCGTTCCAGGTCGACCTGTGGCTGCCGGACGGCTCGGACTACCTCTACGTGGGTGTACGGATACGCAACCCGCACGAGCGCCCGGTGCCCACCTACTGGTGGTCCAACATCGCCGTCCCCGAGGAGCGCCGGGTGCTCGCCCCCGCCGACTCGGCCTGGCACTTCGGCTACCACCGCCGGCTGCGGCAGGTGACCGTGCCCGCGTACGAGGGCGTGGACCGGACCCGCCCGCTGAACAGCGTCTTCCCCGCCGACTACTTCTACGACGTTCCCGACGGCCGCCGCCGGTGGATCGCCGCCCTCGACGACGCCGGCCACGGCCTGGCCCAGACGTCCACGGACGTGCTGCGCGGCCGCAAGCTCTTCGTGTGGGGCGGCGGCCCCGGCGGACGCCGCTGGCAGGAGTGGCTGACCGAACCCGGCACCGGCGGCTACTGCGAGATACAGGCCGGGCTCGCCCGCACCCAGCTGGAGCACGTCAAGCTCGACGCGGAGAGCGAGGTCTCCTGGCTGGAGGCGTACGGCCCGCTCGACGTGGACCCCGGCGCGGCGCACGGCGAGGACTGGGCGGCCGCCCTGGACGCCGCCGAGACACGG
>NZ_JACADT010000487.1:0-4209 GCF_013421635.1 Streptomyces sp. UH6
CTCGAGCGCTCCGTTTCCGTTCCCCATCGCTCTCGCCTCCCAGGCGTTTCGCTGACTCGTCCGGCCGTTCCCGGGCCGGTCGGTGGCTTGTCCGGGCCGCCTACGCGGCGGTGGGCAGCTCGGCGGTTTCGGCGGTGATCCCCTTGGCGGAGGCGATCACGTGCTTGAGCTTCTTGGCGAGCGCCTCGTAGAACATGCTCAGCGGAAACTCGTCCGGCAGCACGTCGTCGACGAGCTTGCGCGGGGGCTGCGTGAGGTCGAGGGCGTCGGGGCCCTTCGCCCAGCGGGAGCCCGGGTGGGGCGCCAGGTAGGTGGAGACCAGTTCGTAGCCGGCGAACCAGTGGACCAGCTTGGGCCGGTCGATGCCGTCGCGGTAGAGCGCCTCGATCTCGGCGCAGAGCCGGTTGGTGATCTCGGGGGCGCGCTGCCAGTCGATGTGCAGCTTGTTGTCGGTCCAGCGGACGACGTCGTGCTTGTGCAGGTAGGCGAAGAGCAGCTGACCGCCGAGGCCGTCGTAGTTCCGGCTGCGCTCGCCGGTGACCGGGAAGCGGAACATGCGGTCGAAGAGGACCGCCGTCTGCACGTCACGGGCCTGCTGGACGCCCTCGGCCTCCAGCTTCACGGCCTCCTTGAAGGCGGTGAGGTCGCAGCGCAGCTCCTCCAGGCCGTACATCCAGAACGGCTGGCGCTGCTTGATCATGAAGGGGTCGAACGGCAGGTCGCCGTGGCTGTGCGTGCGGTCGTGGACCAGGTCCCACAGCACGAACGCGTCCTGGCAGCGCTGCTGGTCGTGGACCATCGCCGCGACGTCGTCGGGGAGCTCCAGACCGAGGATGCCGACGGCCGCCTCGGTCACCCGGCGGAAGCGGGCGGCCTCGCGGTCGCAGAAGATGCCGCCCCAGGTGAAGCGCTCGGGCGCCTCGCGCACGGCGACGGTCTCCGGGAAGAGGACGGCCGAGTTGGTGTCGTAGCCGGAGGTGAAGTCCTCGAAGGTGATGGCGCAGAAGAGCGGGTTGTCGTAGCGGGTCCGCTCCAGCTCGGCCAGCCAGTCCGGCCACACCATGCGGAGCACGACGGCCTCGAGGTTGCGGTCCGGGTTGCCGTTCTGCGTGTACATCGGGAAGACGACCAGGTGCTGGAGACCGTCCTCACGGCGCGCGGCCGGCTGGAAGGCCATCAGCGAGTCGAGGAAGTCCGGCACCCCGAAGCCGGTCTCGGCCCATCGGCGCAGGTCCTTGACCAGCGCCTCGTGGTAGGCGGCGTCGTGCGGCAGCAGCGGGGCGAGGGCCGTGACGGCGTCCACCACCTCGGACACGGCCCGCTCGGCCTCGGCGCGGCCGGGGGCGCCGTCGGCGGAGAGGTCGAGGGAACCGTCCTTGCTCTGCCAGGGCCGGATGCGCTCCACCGCGCCCTTGAGCGCGGGCCATGCCGGATGGTCGGCCACCCGCGCCCCGGGAGCCTGTCGCTGCCCCTGAGTGCCCTTCTGCACACGAACCTCCGTCATGTCTCACTCTCCACGGGAGTACCTCGGGTGGACTCACCGTAAGCACCATCTTCTTTTTCAGCAAGAGGGGATCTTGGGAAAACTTCCCGTCGAAGCCGCGTTTCAGCGCGAATTTTCCTGTCAAGGCGCCGTCCGGGTGACGCGGGAGCGGGCCGGACGGCGGCGCGCGGCCTCTAGGCTGCGGGGCGGAGAAGGCACGGAGCAGACACAGCGCACGGGAGCGAGAAGATCTTGGGTTTCCTCACCATCGGCCACCGCGGAATCATGGGCGTCGAGCCGGAGAACACGCTGCGCTCGTTCGTCGCGGCCGAGAAGGCCGGTCTCGACCTGATCGAACTGGACCTCCACCTGAGCAGGGACGGCGCCCTGGTGGTGATGCACGACGCCACGGTCGACCGCACCACCGACGGCACGGGCCCGATCGCCGACCGCACGCTGGAGGAACTGCGCGGGCTGGACGCCGGCGCCGGCGAGCGGATCCCCGTGTTCGAGGAGGTCCTGGACGCGGTGACGGCGCCGCTCCAGGCCGAGATCAAGGACGTGGCGGCGGCGCAGCGGCTGGCCGAGGTGATGCTGGGGCGCGATCTCGTGGAGCGCGTGGAGGTCATCTCGTTCCACGCGGAGGCGATCGAGGAGATCGCCCGTCTGGTCCCGGGCGTGCGGACGGCTCTGGTGGCGAGCCGTTACGACGCGGGGGTCGTCGACCGGGCGGTCCGGGCCGGTGCCCGGACCATGTCGCTGAACATCCGCCGGCTCACCCTGGAGACGGTGGAGTGCGCCCGGCGCGCGCAGCTGCGCGTCCTGGCCTGGACGGTGAACACCCCGGAGCAGCTGCGCCTGGCGCACGCCTTCGGGCTCGACGGGGTGGTCACCGACCGTCCGGAGATCAAGCCGGGCTGACCCCGGGGGCGGCCAGCTCCTTCACCAGCAGTTCGAACTCCAGGTCGTCGCGGCGGGGGATGCCGAACCGCTCGTCGCCGTAGGGGAAGGGGCTGGTCCTCCCGGTGCGGCGGTAGCCCCGGCGCTCGTACCAGGCGATCAGTTCCTCCCGTGCGGAGATCACCGTCATGTGCATCTCGGCGGCCCCCCAGGCCTCGCGGACGAAGCGCTCGGCCTCCGCCATCACGGTGCGGCCCAGTCCCCCGCCCTGGAGGCCGGGCCGTACGGCGAACATGCCGAAGTACGCGTGGTCGCCACGGTGCTCGAGCTGGCAGCAGGCGATGATCCGGCCGTCCTGTTCGGCGACCAGCAGCCGGCCCGAGGGGTCGGTGAGGATCTCCCGCACCGCCTCGGGGTCGGTGCGCCGGCCGTCCAGGATGTCCGCCTCGGTGGTCCAGCCGGTCCGGCTGGCGTCTCCCCGGTAGGCGGACTCGACCAGGGCGACCAGGGCGTCGACGTCGTCGAGGGTGCCGTCGCGGAATTCCGCCGCGATGGTCGGGGTGGCGGCGGTGCCGGCCGAGCTGTCGCTGGGGCGCATGTTCTCTCCGGTGTCTAGGCTGCCGCCCATGGTGCACGTACTGGGCAGCAGGACGTTGATCCGCCCCCTCGATCCGGCGGTCTCCCGGGAGTTCTACGGCGACAGGCTGGGCCTCGCCGTGTACCGGGAGTTCGGCACCGGCGAGGAGCGGGGGACGGTGTACTTCCTCGGCGGCGGGTTCCTGGAGTTGTCGGGACGGCGCCCGGCCGGAGCCGACGGGGCCGCGCCGGACGGCGCCGTGCGGCTGTGGCTCCAGGTGGCGGACGCGTCGGCGGCCCGGGACGAGCTGGCGGCGCGGGGCGTGGAGATCGTCCGGGAGCCGGTGCGCGAGCCGTGGGGGCTGATCGAGATGTGGATCGCCGACCCGGACGGCCTGCCGATCGTACTGGTGGAGATTCCGGCTGACCATCCGCTGCGCCACCGGCCGGGCATCTGAGAGCCGCGGCGGAGGCAGGGGGCCGGCGGGCGGTCACAGCCGTGCGGCGAGTCGGCCCTCCAGCTGGGTCAGGAGCTTGCCGAGCAGTTCCGCCAGCAGGTGACGCTCCTGCGCGTCCAGCCCCGAGAGGACGTCCGCCTCGAACGACAGCTGTTCCGGCAGTACGGCGTCGACGAGTTCCCGGCCCGCCTCGGTGAGGCGTACCAGCACCACTCTGCGGTCCCTGGCGTCGGCACGCCGTTCCACCAGCTCCCGCTCGGTGAGCTGCTTGAGCCGTTTGGTCACCGCCGCTCCGGACGAGAACGTCTCCCGGGCCAGGTCGCCGGGCGTGAGCTCGCGCCCGGTGCGCCGGAGCGCGCCCAGCAGCTCGAACTCCGGCCGGGTGAGGCCCGGCCGGCGCAGGGGCGCGTCCTCCGCCTGTCGCAGGAGCGCGGCGCTGCGGTTGATCCGCCCGATGAGCTCCATCGGGTCGGTGTCCAGTTCGGGGAGGACCGTCCGCCACTGCCGGACGACCGCGGCGACGATGTCCGCCGCGTCCACCGGCCCCTGGCCGGGGCGGGTCCCGTTGTCCGTCATGACCTGGCGTCCTCCGTCGTCGTGCTCGGGTGGTGCGACGGCGTCACCGCGGCGGAGCCGGGCAGCGGGTGTCGTACCGTCGCGGCGAGCGTACGGTGTCCGGCCTGATCCTCCGTCACCACGTCCTCCATCGGCAGGGCACGCGACCACCATTCGCCGGACGCCGCCTGGGTGGTGCCGCGCAGGCCCACCAGTGCGGCGGCCAGTTCCCGCCGG
>NZ_JACADT010000488.1:0-4206 GCF_013421635.1 Streptomyces sp. UH6
CGCCCCGCAGCCCGGACGCCCCGTGGCACCACGCCAAGCCCGCCTACGAGGAGCCGGACGGTTCCCGCGACGGCGGGCCCGAGCAGGTCGAACGTCCGGAAGAACGTCCGGAAGAACGTCCGGAGGAACGTCCGGAAGAACGTCCGGAGGGACCTCCGGAGGAACGACCGGACGAGCGACCCACCGACGACCCCGAGGGAGGCGGACAGTGACCGACGCGCTCGACGTCACGCTGCGCCTGCTGGCCGTCCTCGCCGCCTTCCTGGTCCTCCCCCTCGTCGTGGGCCAGACCGAGCACAAGGTGATGGCCCACATGCAGGGCCGTCTCGGCCCGATGTACGCCGGAGGCTTCCACGGCTGGGCCCAGCTCGTCGCGGACGGCGTGAAGTTCGTGCAGAAGGAGGACGTGGTCCCGGCCGGCGCCGACCGCCGCGTCTTCCAGCTCGCCCCCGCCGTCGCCCTCCTGCCGTACCTGCTGGTCCTGCTGGTCATCCCGCTCGGACCGGGTGACGCGGTCGGCCAGGCCATCGACGCGGGCGTCTTCTTCGCCCTCGCCGTGATGGGGGTGGGCGTCCTCGGCTCGCTGATGGCCGGCTGGGCGTCCGCCAACAAGTTCTCCCTGCTCGGCGGCCTCCGCACGGCCGCCCAGCTGCTCTCCTACGAACTGCCGATGCTGCTCGCGGCGGCCTCCGTCGCCATGGCGGCCGGCACCGTCTCGCTCACCGGCATCGCCGGCGCCTTCCAGTGGTGGTGGCTGCCCTGGCAGCTCGTCGGCGCGGTCGTCTTCTTCGTGGCCGGCCTCGCCGAGCTCCAGCGCCCGCCGTTCGACATGCCGGTGGCCGACTCGGAGATCATCTTCGGCGCGTACACCGAGTACACCGGACTGCGCTTCGCGTTCTTCCTGCTCGCCGAGTACGCCGGCATCGTCGTCCTCTGCGGTCTGACCACCGTGCTGTTCCTCGGCGGCTGGCACGGCCCGTTCGGGGGCGACGACCTCGGCTGGTTCTGGACACTGCTGAAGACCGCCGTCCTGGCCTTCGTGGTCATCTGGCTGCGCGTCACCTACCCCCGGCTGCGGGAGGACCAGTTGCAGAAGCTGTCATGGACCTTCCTGGTTCCGCTCGCCCTCGCCCAGATCGCCCTCACCGGCGTCGTCAAGGTGGTGATCGTGTGAAGCCGCCGGCCTCCGCCTCCGCCTCCGCGTCGGCCTCCCGCGGCATCCCCGGCAGCGGGCTGGCCAAGGGCCTGGCCGTCACGCTGCGCACCATGGTGCGGAAGAACGTCACCGCGCAGTACCCGGACGTCCAGCCCGCACTCGCCCCCCGCACCCGCGGGGTGATCGGCCTCTTCGAGGAGAACTGCACCGTCTGCATGCTGTGCGCCCGTGAGTGCCCGGACTGGTGCATCTACATCGACTCCCACAAGGAGACCGTGCCCCCGGCCGCGCCCGGCGGCCGCGAGCGGCAGCGCAACGTCCTCGACCGGTTCGCCATCGACTTCGCGCTCTGCATGTACTGCGGGATCTGCATCGAGGTGTGCCCCTTCGACGCCCTCTTCTGGTCCCCGGAGTTCGAGTACGCCGAGACGGACATCCGCGAGCTCACCCACGAGCGGGACAAACTCCGCGAGTGGATGTGGACCGTCCCCGCTCCGCCCGCCCTGGACGCCGCCGCGGAGGAGCCCAAGGAGGTCGCCGCCGCGCGCAGGACGGCGGACAAACTGCGCCGGGCGGAAGGCCCGGCAGCGGACGGGGCGGAAGGCCCGGCGGGGGAGGAGACCCCGTGAGCCACGGATTCCTCTCCCCGACCGGCGTGGAGATCACCTTCATCCTGGTCGGCGTGGTCACCCTGGGCGCCGCCGTGGTCAGCGTGACCACCCGGCAACTGGTGCACGCCGCGCTCTGGCTGGTGGTCGCGCTCGGCGGGCTCGCCGTCGAGTACCTGCTGCTCACCGCCGAGTTCATCGCCTGGGTGCAGGTCCTGATCTACGTCGGCTCGGTGGTCGTCCTCCTCCTCTTCGGCCTGATGCTCACCCGCGCGCCGATCGGCCGCTCCCCGGACGCCGACTCCGGCAACCGCGGAGTCGCCCTCGGGGTGGCGGTGGCCGCGGCGGTCGCCCTGGTCTGGGTGGTCGTCGACGCCTTCCGCACCACCTGGATCGAGCTGGACGGCGCCTCCGCCGGCACCACCGAGGTCACCGGCGCGTCCCTCTTCCAGCACTGGGTGCTCCCCTTCGAGGCCCTCTCGGTCCTGCTGCTGGCCGCCCTGGTCGGCGCCATCGTCCTCTCCCGCAAGCGGAACGCCGACTCCGGCGAAGGAGGAGAGCGCTGATGCACCTCGCCTACCCCGTCGTCCTCTCCGCCCTCCTCTTCTGCACCGGGGTCTACGGCGTCCTGGCGCGCCGCAACGCGATCCTCGTGCTGATGTCGGTCGAGCTGATGCTCAACGCCGTCAACCTCAACCTCGTCGCCTTCGACGCCTGGCTGAGCCGCGCCGCGCAGGCCGCGCTCCCGCACGACGGGCTCCACTCCGGCCAGGCGCTGACCCTGTTCACCATCGCCATCGCCGCCGCCGAGATCGGCATCGGCCTGGCGATCGTCCTCGCCGTGTACCGCAACCGCGGCACCGCCGACGTCGACCGCCTCCGCGACACCGCGGAGGACCCCGGCGGGTCCGACGGCACGGACGCGACCGCCCGAGCCGGCGTCCCCGCCCCGGGGAGCGGCGAGAAGGCCGAGGCCTCCGCATGAGCACGATCACCCTCGCCGTCCTCGTCCCCCTGCTGCCGTTCCTCGGCGCGGTCGCGGGACTCCTGCTGGGCCGCGTCGCCCCCGGCTTCGTCCGCCCCCTCGCCGTGCTCCCGGTGCTCGCCTCCCTCGCCCTCGCCGCGCTGGTCGCGGCCCGCCAGGGTGGCGGGGACCCGATCGACGCCGCGACCGAACTCACCCCGACCGGCTCGGTGCCGATCGAACTGGCCCTGCACATCGACGGCTTCGCCGCCCTCACCGCCCTGCTGGTGACCCTGGTCTCGGCGTGCGTGCAGATCTACTCGACGGGCTACCTCCGCCACGACGCCCGGTACGCCTCCTACGCGGCACTGGTCTCCCTGTTCACCGCCGCCATGCTGCTGGTCGTCTACACCGGCGACCTGATGGTGCTGCTGGTCGGCTGGGAGGTCATGGGCATCTGCTCCTACTTCCTGGTCGGCCACTACTGGGAGACCCCCGAGGCGCGTGCCGCCTCGCTCAAGGCGTTCCTGGTCACCAAGGCCGGTGACGTCCCGTTCCTGATCGGCCTCTTCGTGCTCGCCGCCGACGCCGGCTCGTTCCGGATCACCGAGATCCTGGAAGCCGTCCGGAACACGGCCCTGGACCCGAGCACGCCGACCTTCGCCGCGGTGGAGCGGATCGACAACCCCACCCTGATCGCCCTGCTCCTGCTGGCCGGGGTGGCCGGCAAGTCGGCGCAGTTCCCGCTGCACACCTGGCTGCCCGACGCGATGGCCGGCCCCACGCCCGTCTCCGCGCTGATCCACGCCGCGACCATGGTCGCCGCCGGCGTCTACTTCGTGGCCCGGCTGCTCCCGCTCTTCCAGGCGTCGGCCGCCGCCATGCTGGTGCTGGCGGTGACGGCCGCCGTCACCATGATCGGCTCGGCCCTCGCCGCACTCGCCCAGGACGACGTCAAACGGGTCCTGGCCTGGTCGACCATCGGCCAGCTCGGCTACATGACCGGGGCCCTCGCCGCCGGAGACCGCTCCGCCGCCGCGTTCCACCTCCTCACCCACGGCGCCTTCAAGGCGCTGCTGTTCCTCACCGCCGGCGTGCTCATCCACGCCGCCGGCACCAACTCGCTGGCCGCCATGTCCCGCATGCGCGGGCTGCGCACCCGCGTGCCCGACGCCTACTGGACGATGACCGTCGCCCTGCTCGCGCTGGCCGCGATCCCGCCGTTCAGCGGCTTCTTCTCCAAGGAGGCCGTGCTGGTCGCCGCCGAGCACGCCGCCACCGGCGAGGGCGGCCCGGTCGCCGCCGGATGGATCGTGCTGGCGGCGGGCCTGCTCACCGCGTTGCTGACCGCCGCCTACGCCACCCGCCTGTGGCTGCGCGCCTTCCGCGGCCGGGGGACCGAGGCCCCCGACCACGGCAGGCAGCCGGTCGCCATGAACGCCGTCCTGTGGGTGCTGGCCGTCCCCTCCCTCGCACTG
>NZ_JACADT010000489.1:0-4195 GCF_013421635.1 Streptomyces sp. UH6
GCGGCGTCCTACGCCGGGCTCGCCCCACGGTCGAGGTGCCCGTTCCGAGGGCGCTCGCGCCACAGCCGCAGCCCCGAGTCCACCAGCTCGACGTGGTCGAGGTCCGCGACCGCCGACAGCGGATGCCAGGCGGCCATGTCCGTCGACCCGCCCACCTCGTTGCGCAGCGAACCCCCGGTGATCCTCCCCTCGTACACCACCCGCAGCCCGTGGAAGTCGGCACGCGCCCCCAGCCGCCGGGGGTAGGAGCGGCGGACCGAGTCCACGCCGAGGAGGGCCACCGGCTCGACGGCGTAGCCGGTCTCCTCCCGCACCTCGCGCACCACCGTGTCGTAGGGGTCCTCGCCGTGGTCCATGCCGCCGCCCGGCAGCGTCCACCGCCTGGTTCCGTCCCCCGCGACCCAGCGCGCCAGCAGCACCTGCTCGTCGCGCACGCAGACGGCGTAGGCCGCCACCCTCAACTCCTCATGCATACCCAGACGTTACGGCAGCACGTCCGGCCGGGCAGCCCGACGCGGACGGTGGACGCGTCGTCGGCCGCGGCGCGCCGGGCGTTCTCCAGGCCGTCACACCGGACACGCAAGTCACACGACGTGGCGGGATTACGCCATGGCATCAATACGCCTCGGACAACTCTCCCCAAACTCCGGACTCATAGGCAAAGCTGAGCGGTCATCCGGACCATTTTTCCGGACGTCGGCGATCCCGGGCGATTCCGCCCCGGTGACGCCCTCCTCCCTTTCCTTCACTCGCAAGGGAAATCGATGACCTCTCATCCCGAGCGCACCCAGATATCGGGCGCGAGACGTGTGGCGCGGATCGCCGTCGCCGCGGGTCTGGTGGCGGCGCTCTCCGCGGCCGGGCCGATACCCATGGCCCTCGCCGCCGAGGCGGCCCCCGCGGCCGACCAGCCCGTCCCGGGCAAGTCGGCCCACGACAAGCTGGGTTCGGAAGACGCCGAACTCCTCGCCGCGGCCAAGGCCGACGGCGAGAAGAACGTCACCATGATGGTGATCACCGAGCCGGGCCAGACCGAGAAGGTCGCCGAGCAGCTCGACGCCGTCAAGGGCGCCGCCGTGGGCAAGACCTACGACGACCTCGGTTACGTCCGGGCCACGGTCCCCACCGGCAAGGCGGAGGCCGCGATCGCCGCCGCGGCCAAGCTCTCCTCCGTCCAGGGCATCGACCTGGACAAGGAGATCAAGCTGGACGACCCGCGTCCGGACGCCGGCAAGTCCGGCAAGAAGGGCTCCGGTTCCTCCGCCACCGCCTACGCGGCGCCGGACGCGAGCACCCCGGCGAAGAACCCGTACAACCCGTCGCACGAGACGGGCGCCGTCGACTTCGTGAAGAAGAACCCGAAGTCCGACGGCCGTGGCGTCACCATCGGCATCCTGGACTCCGGTGTGGACCTGGGCCACCCGGCGCTCCAGAAGACCACCACCGGCGAGCGCAAGATCGTCGACTGGGTGACCGCCACCGACCCGATCGTGGACGCGGACGCCACCTGGCGCCCGATGGTCAACCCGGTCTCGGGCACGACCTTCAGCTACGGCGGCCGGACCTGGACCGCCCCCGCGGGCGACCACAACGTCCAGCTCTTCCGCGAGTCCTCCACCGCGGGCGGCGACGCCGCGGGCGACGCCAACCGTGACGGCGACACCACCGACGTCTGGGGCGTGCTCTACGACGCGGCGGCCGGCACGGTCACGGTCGACCTGAACAACAACGGCGACTTCACGGACGACACCGTGATGAAGCCGTACAAGGACGGCTTCCAGGTCGGCTACTTCGGCAAGGACGACCCGGCCACCGACGTCGTCGAGCGCCAGCCGTTCGTGGTGGAGATCCGCAAGGACGTGCCCATGGACCCCTACGGGGGCACCTGGATCGGCCAGAAGCGCGACTTCGTCAACATCGGCGTCATCGAGTCCACCCACGGCACCCACGTCGCCGGCATCACCGCCGCCAACGGCCTGTTCGGCGGTCAGATGGACGGCGCCGCCCCCGGCGCCAAGCTGGTCTCCTCGCGTGCCTGCACGTGGACCGGCGGCTGCACCGCCGTCGCCCTCACCGAGGGCATGATGGACCTGGTCGTCAACCGCGGCGTCGACATCGTCAACATGTCGATCGGCGGCCTCCCGGCGCTGAACAACGGCGACAACGACCGCTCGCGCCTCTACACGCGTCTCATCGACGAGTACGGCGTCCAGCTGGTGATCTCCGCGGGCAACTCCGGCCCCGGCGTCAACACCATCGGCGACCCGGCCCTGGCCGACAAGGTCATCTCGGTCGGCGCGACCATCTCCAAGGAGACCTGGGCCGCCAACTACGGCTCGGTCGTGGAGAAGTCCTACGCGATGATGCCGTTCTCCTCGCGCGGTCCGCGTGAGGACGGCGGTTTCACGCCGACCCTCTCCGCCCCGGGCGCGGCGATCAACTCCAGCCAGACCTGGATCCCCGGCGGCCCGGTCGCCGAGGCGGGCTACGCCCTGCCGGCCGGCTACTCCATGCTGCAGGGCACCTCGATGGCCTCCCCGCAGGCCGCCGGCGCGTCCGCGCTGCTGATCAGCGCCGCCAAGCAGAAGAAGATCGACCTCACCCCGGCGAAGCTGCGCACCGCGCTGACCTCGACGGCGAACCAGATCCCCGGTGTCCAGGCCTACGAGCAGGGTGCCGGCCTGATCGACATCGTCGATGCCTGGGACTCCATCAAGCGCAACGCCAAGGCCCACGCGTACACGGTCAAGGCCCCCGTCGACACCAACATCGACTGGGCGCTGGCCGAGCCGGGCTTCGGCACCGGCCTGTACGACCGTGAGGGCGGCCTGAAGGTCGGCGAGCGCAAGGTGTACGACGTCGTCGTCACCCGCACCTCCGGCTCCAAGGCGAGCGTGCTGCACACGCTGTCGCTGAAGAACAACCACGCCCGCACCTTCGACATCGTCGGCAGCGAGCTGGTCGTCCTGCCGCTGAACAAGCCGGTCACCGTCAAGGTCGCCGCCAAGCCCGGTTCGCTGGGCATGCACAGCGCGATCCTCGAGGTGAACGACCCGTTCACCGAGGGCGTCGACAAGCAGATCATGACCTCCGTGATCGCCGCCTCCGAGCTGAAGCACTCCTTCTCGGCCGAGGGCACCGTCCAGCGGAACAGCCACACGTCCTACTTCGTGACCGTTCCCGAGGGCGCCACCTCGCTCGAGGTCGCGCTCGGCGGCCTCGCCGAGGGCAGCCAGACCCGCTTCATCTCGATCCACCCGTACGGTGTCCCCTCGGACCCGACGTCGACCGTCAACTGCTACCCGAACTACGCGGGCGGCGACGGCGGCTGCAAGCCGGAGGCCCGTTTCTACGCGCCCACCCCGGGCGTCTGGGAGATCGAGGTCGAGTCGCGGCGCACCTCGCCGCTGCTGAACAACCCGTACGAGCTCGACGTCACCCTGCTCGGCGCCACGTTCGAGCCGGAGACCCTCACCATCCCCGAGGCCCAGGTCGGCGAGCCCGCCGCGGCCGAGTGGACGGTCGAGAACACGTTCGCCGCCTTCGAGGGCAAGCTGGTCGGCGGCTCGCTCGGTTCGTCGAAGTCGGACCGCCCGACCATCGCCAACCACGAGGTGCAGACCTTCACCGTGGAGGTGCCCGAGGGCGCCGACGCGCTGAACGTGGCGATCGGCAACGTCTCGGACACCGCTTCGGACCTGGACCTCAACGTCTACTACGAGGACGGCCCGGACCCCGTCAAGTCCTCGGCGGACGGTGACTCCGAGGAGTCCGTCTCGATCCCGAACCCGGCCGCGGGCACCTACACCGTCGAGGTCGACGGCTACTCGGTCCCGAGCGGGTCCACCGCGTACGACTACCTCGACGTGTTCTTCTCCGAGGCGCTCGGCACCGTCGCGGTGGACGGCGCCACGGTGCAGCTCGCCGAGGGCGGCACGGCGTCCTTCTCCGGCACCGTCACCGTCGGCGCGGCGGCCCCCGAGGGACGTGAGTTCTTCGGCCAGGTCCAGCTCGTCAACGGCAACGGCACCCCGGCGGGCGTCGGCAGCGTGAAGATCGGCAGCGTCGTGGAGTAGTCCACGGCCGACGATCGAGGGGCGGGCGTCCGGGAACGGGCGCCCGCCCTGCGTCGTGCCGGGGTCACCCGGGCGGGCAGGCCCGTCCGTCCGCGGTACCGGGCCGCGCGGCGTCCAGA
>NZ_JACADT010000049.1:0-14625 GCF_013421635.1 Streptomyces sp. UH6
ATCGCCGTCCTCCCCCGCGACGTCCACGCAGCCGGTGGCCAGGGCGGAGACGGCGAGGACCGTGGCGGCGAGACGGACGGATACGTACACACGGCGCACGGGAGCCACCTCCGAGGGCGGGCAGGGCGGGAAAGTCACCCTGCCCAACTCCCGCCGCACGCAGGAGGACACGCCCGTCCGCCACGCAATCCCCGCCGCGGCGCGGGCCCACCGCCGCTCCGCGGGGCCCCTCAGCCGTAGCCGAGGTCGTGGAGGCGCTCGTCGTCGATGCCGAAGTGATGGGCGATCTCGTGAACGACCGTCACCTCCGTCTCCGCGACCGCGTCCTCCCTGGTGTCGCACATCCGCAGTGTCGGGTTCCGGTAGATGGTGATCCGGTCCGGCAGCACCCCCGCGTACCACTCGCCCCGCTCGGTGAGCGGCGTCCCCTCGTAGAGCCCGAGCAGGTCGGGATCCTCGGCGGGCGGCTCGTCCTCGACGAACACGGCGACGTTGTCCATCAGCCGCGTCAGCTCCGGCGGGATCCGGTCGAGGGCCTCCGCCACCGTTTCCTCGAACTCCTCGCGCGTCATCTCCAGCACACCGCCATTCTGTGCCACAACGGCCCGCCGCACACCCGTCCCGCAGACCCCCGCACCGCTTCTCACGCGCCGCGTACCGAGCCGGGGACCTGGGCATACGGTCCCAATGGCCCGCATCAGCGTCCGTCCGTCCGCCGTGCCGCACCGCATACGCGCCCTGTGGGAGCGGAGGTCCGCCGCCGGCGACCGGCCCGGGCCGGGCCGCCGGGCGCACCCCGTGGCACGCGCCGCCGGGCTGGTCACGGTGGTGCTGGCCGGCGCGTGGCTGGGCCTGACGACCGTCGGGGCGGTCCGCGCGCCCGTCGGCCCGGTGAACACCACCATGGCCCTGCACCCCTCCCTGGACGGCGGCACGGAGATCGACATCCCGCCGCTGGGCGCGCTCCACCTGGACACCCACACCGCGCCCTTCCGGCTCCAGGTCGACGTCGACCAGCTGGACCCCGAACGCTCCCGCGACCTGGTCGACCACCCCGAACGCATATCCGGCCTCCAGGACGCCGTCACCGAGGACGTGGGGCGCGGCATCCGCACCCTGGCGCTCCGTTCCGGCGTCGCGGTGGTGGTGGGCGCCACGGCGCTGGGCCTGGTCGTCTACCGGCGTCCGCGCCGTGCCGCGGCCACCGGCGGTCTGGCCCTGGCCCTGCTCGCGGCCTCCGGGGCGACCGCGTGGGGCACCTGGAACCCCAACTCGGTGCTGGAGCCCCGCTTCTCGGGCCTGCTCTCCTCCGCCCCCTCGGTGGTGGGCAACGCCCGCAGCATCGTCTCCGACTTCGACGTCTACCAGCAGGAGCTGGCCCGTCTGGTCACCAACGTCACCAAGCTCTACGACGCCACCAGCACCCTCCCCGCCTACCGGCCCGACCCCACCACCATCCGGGTCCTGCACGTCTCCGACATCCACCTCAACCCGGCGAGCTGGGAGATCATCGCCTCCCTGGTCGACCAGTACGAGATCGACGTGATCGTGGACTCCGGCGACACGATGGACCACGGCACCAAGGCCGAGAACCCCTTCCTGGACCCCGTCCCGGACCTGGGCGCGCCCTACGTCTGGGTGCGCGGCAACCACGACTCCCGGGACACCCAGGCCTACCTCTCCGGGCTGGACGACGTGCGGGTCCTCGACGAGGGCCGGGCGGTCGACGTCGCGGGGCTGCGGTTCGCGGGCATGGGCGACGCCCAGTTCACGCCGGACCGGAGCAAGCCGCAGGGCGGGAAGGCCGCGGCGGAGCGGGCCGGGGTGCAGCTGGCCTCCGAGATCCGCGACCAGCGCCGGGCGGGCACCCCGGTCGACGTCGCCGTGGTCCACGACCCGCAGGCGGCGCGGAAGGTGGACGGGGTGGTCCCGCTGGTGCTGTCCGGCCACATCCACAAGCAGCGGACTCAGCTCATGGAGCTGGGGACCCGGCTGCGCACCGAGGGCTCCACCGGCGGTGGCGGACTGCGGGCGCTGGAGGGCGAGAAGCCGGACCCGATCGAGGCGTCGGTCCTCTACTTCGACCGGGACAGCCGCCGGCTCCAGGCGTGGGACGCGATCCGGCTGGGCGGCCTGGGGCTCACCACGGCCGAGGTGAGCCGCCATCTGGTGGAGGAGAACCAGCCGGGCGGGGCGTCCCCCTCGCCGTCCGGATCCGCCTCCGGATCGCCGGCCGCGCCGCCCCCGCCACGGCGGTCCGGAGGCGAGCGCTAAACGTTTTGGCGATACCCGTCGGCATCACCTATGCTTCTCACGTCCCCGACGCGCTGAGAAGCGCCCAGGCGGGCCGTATAGCCCTCATCGTCTAGCGGCCTAGGACGCCGCCCTTTCAAGGCGGTAGCACGGGTTCGAATCCCGTTGGGGGCACGCAAGATCGTGTGCGACACTGTTAACGCAAGACGCGCACAAAGCTTGGTCCTGTGGAGCAGTTTGGAGTGCTCGCCACCCTGTCAAGGTGGAGGCCGCGGGTTCAAATCCCGTCAGGACCGCTGAGGTTTCACATGAAACCTCGTGGCTGGGTAGCTCAGCTGGTACGAGCGTCCGCCTGAAAAGCGGAAGGTCCCCGGTTCGACCCCGGGCCCAGCCACCACGAGGAAGACCCCCTTCGGTTCGCCGGAGGGGGTCTTCCGCTGTGCGGGGGCCCATCACTGTGTCCGGCCCCACGCGCGCCCCGGGTTAATGCACTCGCCACCCCGTTCGGGAAGGTGCGATCCTGGAATGCGTATGTCTACGCAGCCTGCCTCCGCCACCGCCGCGCCCGCCTTCGGCGACATCGCCCACCGCCTGGCCCAGCTCTCCCTGCGGGAGGCGCACCGGCTGGGACGGCGACTCGAGGGCGCCCGGAAGATACGCAAGCCCGAGGCCCGGGCCGCCGTCCTCGCCGAGATCACGGCCGAGGTCGAGAAGGCCGAGGCCAGGTCGGCGGAGCGCGCCTCCCGGGTGCCGGCGGTCACGTATCCGCAGAGCCTTCCGGTCAGCCAGAAGAAGGACGCCATCGCCGAGGCGATCCGCGACCACCAGGTCGTGATCGTCGCCGGTGAGACCGGCTCCGGCAAGACCACACAGATCCCCAAGATCTGTCTGGAGCTGGGCCGTGGCGTGCGCGGGATGATCGGTCACACCCAGCCCCGGCGGATCGCCGCCCGTACGGTCGCCGAGCGGGTGGCGGAGGAGCTGAACACCCCGCTGGGCGAAGCAGTCGGCTGGAAGGTCCGGTTCACCGACCAGGTCGGCCAGGACACCTTCGTCAAGCTGATGACGGACGGCATCCTGCTGGCCGAGATCCAGACCGACCGCGACCTGCGCGCCTACGACACGATCATCATCGACGAGGCGCACGAGCGGTCCCTCAACATCGACTTCCTGCTGGGCTACCTGGCCCAGCTGCTCCCGCGCCGCCCCGACCTCAAGGTCGTCATCACCTCGGCGACCATCGACCCCGAGCGGTTCTCCCGGCACTTCGGTGACGCCCCGATCGTCGAGGTCAGCGGCCGGACTTACCCGGTGGAGGTCCGTTACCGCCCCCTGCTGGAGGAGAACTCCGAGGAGGTGGACCGGGACCAGATCACCGCGATCACCGACGCCTGCGAGGAGCTGATGGCGGAGGGGCCGGGCGACATCCTGGTCTTCCTCTCCGGCGAGCGGGAGATCCGCGACACCGCGGACGCGCTCACCAAGAAGCGGTACCGGTCGACCGAGATCCTGCCGCTCTACGCCCGCCTCTCGCACGCCGAGCAGCACCGGGTCTTCCAGCAGCACTCCGGCCGCCGGATCGTGCTCGCCACCAACGTGGCCGAGACCTCACTGACGGTGCCGGGCATCAAGTACGTGGTCGACCCGGGCTTCGCCCGGATCTCCCGCTACAGCCACCGCACCAAGGTGCAGCGGCTGCCGATCGAAGCGGTCTCCCAGGCCAGCGCCAACCAGCGCAAGGGCCGTTGCGGCCGTACCAGCGACGGCATCTGCATCCGCCTGTACTCCGAGGACGACTTCGCGTCCCGCCCGGAGTTCACCGACGCGGAGATCCTCCGCACCAACCTGGCCTCGGTCATCCTCCAGATGACGGCGGCCGGCCTCGGCGACATCGAGAAGTTCCCCTTCATCGATCCGCCGGACCACCGCAACATCCGGGACGGCGTGCAGCTCCTCCAGGAGCTCGGCGCGCTGGACCCGGCGGAGAAGGATCCGCGCAAGCGCCTCACCACGATGGGCCGCAAGCTCGCCCAGCTGCCGGTGGACCCGCGGCTGGCGCGGATGGTGCTGGAGGCGGACAAGAACGGCTGTGTCCGCGAGGTCATGGTGATCGCGTCCGCCCTCTCCATCCAGGACCCGCGGGAGCGGCCCACCGAGAAGCAGGCGCAGGCCGATCAGCAGCACGCCCGGTTCAAGGACGAGTCCAGCGACTTCCTGGCCTTCCTCAACCTGTGGCGGTACGTCCGCGAGCAGCAGAAGGAGCGCGGCTCCTCGGCGTTCCGCCGGATGTGCAAGCAGGAGTACCTGAACTTCCTGCGGATCCGCGAATGGCAGGACATCTACAGCCAGCTCCGGTCCGTCGCCCAGCAGATGGGGATACGTCTCAACGAGGAGGACGCCCCCGAGCAGTCCGTCCACGTCTCGCTGCTGGCCGGCCTGCTGTCGCACATCGGCATGAAGGACGTGAAGGACGCCGGGAAGGAGGGCGGGCGGGGCACGGGCAAGGAAGCCGGGAAGGGCACCACGAGGAACGAGTACCTCGGCGCGCGGAACGCGAAGTTCGCGATCTTCCCCGGTTCGGCGCTCTTCAGGAAGCCGCCGCGGTTCGTGATGTCCGCCGAACTGGTGGAGACCTCCCGCCTGTGGGCGCGGGTCAACGCGAAGATCGAGCCGGAGTGGGTGGAGCCCATCGCCGGCCACCTGCTCAAGCGGACCTACAGCGAGCCGCACTGGGAGAAGGACCAGGCCGCGGTGATGGCGTACGAGAAGGTGACGCTCTACGGCGTCCCGATCGTCGCCCAGCGGAAGGTGAACTACGGCCGGATCGACCCGGAGATCTCCCGGGAGCTGTTCATCCGCCACGCCCTGGTGGAGGGCGACTGGCGCACCCACCACAAGTTCTACGCCGACAACCGCAAACTGCTCACCGAGGTCGAGGAGCTCGAGCACCGGGCCCGCCGCCGGGACATCCTGGTCGACGACGAGACGCTCTTCGACTTCTACGACCAGCGGATCCCCGAACACGTCGTCTCCGGCGCCCACTTCGACTCCTGGTGGAAGCACAAGCGCCATGAGGAGCCGGAGCTGCTCGACTTCGAGCGCTCCATGCTCATCAACGAGAAGGCCGGACAGGTCACCAAGGACGACTACCCGGACTCCTGGCGGCAGGGCCGGCTGAAGTTCCGGGTGACCTACCAGTTCGAGCCGGGCACCGACGCGGACGGCGTGACCGTGCACATCCCGCTCCAGGTGCTCAACCAGGTCACCGACGAGGGCTTCGACTGGCAGATCCCGGGTCTGCGCGAGGAGTTGGTCACCGAGCTGATCCGCTCGCTGCCCAAGCCGATCCGCCGCAACTACGTCCCGGCGCCCAACTTCGCGCAGCGGTTCCTCGGCCTGGCGGTCCCCGGCCAGGAGCCGCTCGACACGGCGATGGCGCGGGAGCTGCACCGCATGGTGGGCGTACGCCTGGAGCCCGCGGACTTCGACTGGTCGAAGGTGCCGGACCACCTCAAGATCACTTTCCGGATCGTCGACGAGCGGCGGCGGAAGCTGGCCGAGGACAAGGACCTGGAGGCGCTCAAGACCGCCCTGCGCCCCAAGGCCCGCCAGGCGATCTCCCAGGCCGCCGCGGCCACCGCCGAACGGTCGGGCGGTCCCTCGCTGGAGCGGACCGGCCTCACCGACTGGACGATCGGCACGCTGACCCGGGTCTTCGAGACCAAGCGGGCCGGCCAGCCGGTGAAGGCCTACCCGGCGCTGGTGGACGACGGCGACACCGTCTCGGTGCGGCTGTTCGACAGCGAGGCCGAACAGGCCGAGGCGATGTGGCGGGGCACCCGCCGGCTGATCGTGCGCAACATCCCGGTCAACCCGGCCAAGTTCGCCCTCGACCGGCTCTCCAACGCCCAGAAGCTGGCTCTCTCCGCCAACCCGCACGGCTCGGTGCAGGCCCTCTTCGACGACTGCGCGCTGGCGGCGGCGGACAAGCTGATCGCCGACTTCGGCGGCCCGGTCTGGGACGAGGAGTCGTACCGGAAGCTCTACGACAAGGTACGGGCCGAGATCGTGGACACCACGGTGCGCGCCGTCGGTCAGGTGCAGCAGGTGCTGGCCGCGTGGCAGTCCTGCGAGCGGCGGCTGAAGTCGGTGAAGAGCCCCGCGCTGCTGGCCAACCTCACGGACGTCCGCACCCAGTTGGACGGGCTCGTGAAGCCGGGCTTCGTGACCGAGGCCGGACTGCCGCGGCTGCCGCACCTGATGCGCTACCTGGTGGCCGCGGACCGGCGGCTGCAGCAGATGGCGACCAACGTCCAGCGGGACACCACCCGCATGGAGAAGGTCCAGGAGATGCGGGACGAGTACGCCTGGCTCCTGGAGCAGATGCCGAAGGGACGCCCGGTGCCGGCGGCCGTGCGGGAGGTCCGGTGGATGATCGAGGAGCTGCGGGTCAGCTACTTCGCGCATGCACTGGGGACCGCCTACCCGGTGTCGGACAAGCGGATCGTGAAGACGATCGACACGCTGGCACCGTGAGCCGGGCCGGGCGGGACGGGCGGGACGGGCGGGACGGGCGGGACGATCAGGGTGACGGTCCACTGACACACAGTGAGTTCGACCAGTGGGCCTCACTCCTGTAGAGTCCTTCTCGCAGCGCAACGCGGGAAACCGCACAGCGAAGCACCTGGTCCTGTGGAGCAGTTTGGAGTGCTCGCCACCCTGTCAAGGTGGAGGCCGCGGGTTCAAATCCCGTCAGGACCGCATCAGTTCGAAGGCCCGCACCGTTTCGGTGCGGGCCTTCGTCGTGCGTGTGGGCAAGCCGGACCGGGGCATGCGGATCCCGGAGCCACCGCGCCGAAAGGGCGTCAGATTCCGCTCAGGGCCCCTGCGGTGCCCTGCCGCACGGTCCGCGCCCTCCGCGAGCCTCCACGGGCCGCACAGGGCCCCTCAAGCGCCTCGCGCGCCCCGCCCGGGGCGACCGTCGCCGACGACCTGCCCACTGTCGCATATGCCTCCGGCCCGCCCCTTTAGCGCATGCGCCACAGATCCGACAACCTGCCGTCGGTGTGAAAGGTGTCACCGAATCTGTTTTTCGAAGGTGGGAAGTTAACCCCTGCTTACATCGCGTCAATTTTATATGTGCAATTGCACGTTGCCCCGAGGCGTTCCCGGGTTCTCCCGGAAGCCGTGGGCGCCTCCCTGATCTGCGACTACGCCCGGGGGTGGAGATCCGCCGAAGCTCCCGCGAAGGGGCCTGGGAGAGGCCTCCAGCCCTCACCGCGAGGGCAAAAAAAGATCGCGCTGAACCCGGCGGAGTTCAGCGCGATCGACGACGCGTCAACGTGCAAGGGGGTGTCCGGTGGGCCTGGGGCCCAGGACCAGGTCCTGTTGGGGCAGGACCGGCGTCGTATGGAGCTGGGTGACGGACGTCTCTGTCGGCTGGGGGACCGACCGACCCGTCCGGCTATTCAATTGTGGGCGCCGAATTGGTCGCGCGCCTTGGAAACGATGGCCCTCAGGCCTCGCTGCGCTGCTGGGGGATACCCGCCAGCAGGGCGCGGACCTCGGCCTCGCGGTAGCGCCGGTGTCCGCCGAGCGTGCGGATCGACGTGAGCTTGCCGGCCTTCGCCCACCGCGTCACGGTCTTGGGGTCGACGCGGAACATGGTGGCGACCTCAGCCGGGGTCAGCAGCGGCTCGGCATCAGGGGTGCGAGCGGTCATGAGCGGCCTCCTCGGGAGAACCGACGTTCTCGGTTCTTTCCTCTAAATTCTGCACCTTGACCCGCGTTGCCCGAAATGGCGGACGCGAGTCGAGTCGGTTATAGGACGAACGGCTTGTCCTCGGCACTACAACTACACCATCTGTCCAGCCGCGTCGGCCAAACCGATGGAATTGCCCTCCCAGGTGTTCATCCGCGACGGAAGCCGATGGACCGTGCCATAACGGACAGTCACTCCACTGTGACGATCAGTCACAGACTCCACAGAGGCCATCAGACCCCCCACGGGTTCAGCGCCGATGCACGCCCGAACGGACAGCGGGAGCCCGCCCCGGGCTCCTTGTCCTATTTTGGCATGAGGGGCGGCAAGATACGCAAGGGCCGGGTACGTGCACTCCGTCACGCTAAGGGCTGTGTGTCCGTTTCGCGCCAGGCGTGAACCCGGATCCGTGCGCTCCCGGCCCGCACCACCGTGTGCGCCGGGGGTCAGCTGGCGATGCCGCGCTGCCGGACCGATCGCCACCGGACCACCATCCGCTCGTAGGCCTCGCCGGCCGCCTCGCCGTCGCCGCTGCGCAGGGCCGCCAGGGCTTCGGCGGCGTCCGCCGCGGAGTGGTCCTCGGCGAGGTCGTCCTCCGGAAGCGCGTGGACCAGGCCACCGTAGTCCAGCTCGACCAGCGAGCGCGGGTGGAACTCCTCCAGCCAGCGGCCCACGCCGGTCAGGGCCTCGGAGAGCGGGCCCTCCCCCACCGACTCCCGGACCGTGCGCAGTCCTCGGGCCAGGCGGCGCCGCGCCTCGACCATGCGGGTCCGGTAGCGCAGCACCGGCGGCTCGTCGTCCGTGCCGGCCCGCCACTCCCGCTCCTCGTCGGCGACCAGCACGAACCAGTGGCCCGGAACGTGCCAGGTGGCGCTGCGGATCCAGGGCCGGGCATCGGGGTTGCGCGCCAGCCAGTGCTCGTAGTCCCGGGCGGCTTCCTCCCGCACCACCGGAGGCAGCAGGGCGTCGAGCACAGTTGGCGGAAAATCGCCCCCGAAATCCTTGAGGGCCTGCCATCCCCGCAACCGCGTGCGCCACGGGCACACACGGACGACGCCGTCCACCTCCGTCACGAAGGCCTCCCCGCTCTCGTGCACCGGCACCGGTGCGGGCGGGGTGGCCAGGAGATCGGCGAGCGACCGCCGGAGTTCGTCCTGGCAGGTGGGCCGGCCGGGGCGGGCCGCGTACCGCTCCCAGTGGGCGCGCTCCTCGCGGGGGAAGGCGTCCAGTGGTTCGTAGACCCGCAGATAGGCGGGGTAGGGCACGATCACCGAGGTCACCTTGGGCACCTCTCCACCCTCCCCGACGTGATCCGTCCGAAACCCGTCCCACTCGGATCCGAAGCGGGCGGAAAGCAAGGAAGAAACGGGCAGAACAGTCCCGCTCCGGACCGCGGATACTCCTCGCGAGGGTGATCCTGTGTGTGCGCGGCCAGGGTGGCCCTCCAGGCTCTACGCTTCGTGCCACGGTTTCCGCCACCCGTACGGGAACCGCCGTAACCGCCGCTACTCATCCAGGAGTCACCACCGTGACCGAAGTGACCGACGGCGTCCTGCACACCCTGTTCCACTCGGAGCAAGGGGGGCATGAGCAGGTCGTGCTCTGCCAGGACCAGGCCAGCGGACTGAAGGCCGTGATCGCCATCCACTCCACCGCCCTGGGCCCCGCCCTCGGCGGGACGCGCTTCCACCCCTACGCCACGGAGGCCGAGGCCGTCGCCGACGCCCTCAACCTGGCCCGCGGGATGTCGTACAAGAACGCCATGGCCGGCCTCGGGCACGGGGGCGGCAAAGCGGTGGTCATAGGAGACCCGGAGAAGATCAAGTCCGAGGAACTCCTCCTCGCCTACGGGCGGTTCGTGGCCTCGTTGGGCGGCCGGTACGTGACCGCCTGCGACGTCGGCACCTACGTCGCCGACATGGACGTGGTGGCCCGGGAGTGCCCCTGGACCACCGGCCGCTCCCCGGGCAACGGCGGCGCCGGCGACTCCTCGGTGCTCACCTCCTACGGCGTCTTCCAGGGCATGCGGGCCTCCGCCCAGCATTTGTGGGGCGACCCCACGCTGCGGGGCCGGACGGTGGGCATCGCCGGCGTGGGCAAGGTCGGACGCCACCTGGTGGAACACCTGCTCGCGGACGGCGCCGAGGTGGTCGTCACCGACGTCCGCGAGGACGCGGTGCGGGCGCTGCTGGAGAAGCACCCCACGGTGCGGGTCGCGGTGGACGCCGACGAGCTGGTCCGCACTCCGGGGCTGGACATCTACGCCCCGTGCGCGCTGGGCGGCGCCCTCGACGACGCCACCGTGGCGGCGCTCACCGCGACGGTGGTGTGCGGCGCGGCCAACAACCAGCTGGCCCACCCCGGCATCGAGAAGGACCTGGCGGACCGGGGCATCCTGTACGCGCCGGACTACGTGGTGAACGCCGGCGGCGTGATCCAGGTGGCCGACGAGCTGCTCGGTTTCGACTTCGACCGCGCCAGGGCCAAGGCGACGAAGATCTTCGACACCACCCTGGAGCTGTTCGCGCGTGCCAAGGCGGACGGCATCCCGCCGGCCGCGGCGGCCGACCGGATCGCCGAACAGAGGATGGCCGAATCCCGTCGGTCCGCCCCGGTGACCACGGTGGCCTGACGCGCGGCGGGTCCGGCCCGACGGCCGGCGCGTCAACCTTCCGCCCGACGCTTCCTCCATCAGAGGGAAGAAACGTGTCGGCGACGGGACGGCGACGCGCCGGTTCCGGGTGAATGATCGCCTCGCGGTGCCGCAGTTCGGCGCCGGAAGGTCCGGACAGCGGGAGACAACTGTCACTTCTCCGGGCGGGTCTTCCGGGCAGAAGTGGTTAAAATCGGCACTGACCAGCGGGGACGGGGCACCTCGCGGGTGCTGGGCACACACGCTTGGTGCGGGCGACGTACCGTATGGGCGCGGGCTCAGGTACCGTGGAAGCCCTACGGACCGGTCTCTCTGCGGAGAGTCCGTTCCGGATCATGAACGCGTCAAGACTCTGGGGCCGTCGAGCCCCGTCGTTGAGGGGGTCGAGCCATGGGGCGCGGCCGGGCCAAGGCCAAGCAGACGAAGGTCGCCCGCCAGCTGAAGTACAACAGCGGCGGGACGGATCTCTCACGCCTGGCCGAGGAGCTGGGCGCATCGACGTCGAATCCGACGCCTAACGGCGAGCGGTTCGAGGACGATGAGCAGGACGACGACCTGTATTCGCGGTACGCCGAGCTCTACGGGGCCGACGACGACGACGAGGACGAAGAGCCCTCTCAGCGTCGCGGTGCCTGACAGCGTTCACCGCTCATACTGATCTGGACCCGGTTCGGGGCTTCGGCCCCGAGCCGGGTTCAGTGTTGCCCGGACCTGGTCGGCACGGCCGGTCCGGACCGGTGTCCGTGGAACCCGCGGTGCGGGGGGCGCCGCGGCTCCGGCCGCGGCTTCCCGGCGGGGCCGGGCGGTCCCGGCGGGACCGCCCGCCGGGACCGGTGGCATCAGCCCGCGTAGTCGCCGATCAGTTCCGCGCCCGTGGTGTGCTCGCCGCGGGGGACGATCTCGCCGGCCACCCACGCCTCGACGCCTCGGTCGGCCAGGGCGGAGAGGGCGACCTCGACCGACTCCTGGGGCACGACGGCCATCATGCCGACGCCCATGTTGAGCGTCTTCTCCAGCTCCAGCCGCTCGACCCCGCCGGTCCGGCCGACCAGGGAGAAGATCGGGTCCGGGGTCCAGGTGGACCGGTCGACCACGGCGTGCAGGCCGTCCGGGATCACCCGCGCCAGGTTGGCCGCCAGGCCGCCTCCGGTGATGTGGCTGAAGGCGTGCACCTCACAGGCCCGCATCAGCGCCAGGCAGTCCAGCGAGTAGATCTTGGTCGGCACGAGCAGTTCCTCGCCCAGGGTCCGGCCGAGCTCCTCGACGTGCGCGTCGAGCGCCATGCCGGCACGCTCCAGCAGGACGTGGCGGACCAGCGAGTACCCGTTGGAGTGGAGACCCGAGGAGGCCATCGCGATCACCGCGTCGCCCTCCCGGATCCGGTCCGGGCCCAGCAGCGCGTCGGCCTCCACCACGCCGGTGCCGGCGCCGGCCACGTCGAAGTCGTCGGCCCCGAGCAGGCCCGGGTGCTCCGCCGTCTCGCCGCCGACCAGCGCGCAGCCGGCCAGGACGCAGCCCTCGGCGATGCCCTTGACGATGGCGGCGACCCGCTCCGGGTGGACCTTGCCCACGCAGATGTAGTCGGTCATGAAGAGGGGCTCCGCCCCGCAGACCACGATGTCGTCCATGACCATGGCGACCAGGTCGTGCCCGATGGTGTCGTAGACGCCCATCTGCCGCGCGATGTCGACCTTCGTGCCGACGCCGTCGGTGGCGGAGGCGAGCAGCGGACGCTCGTAGTTCTTCAGGGCGGAGGCGTCGAAGAGGCCGGCGAAACCGCCGAGGCCGCCGAGGACCTCGGGGCGCTGGGTCTTCTTCACCCATTCCTTCATCAGCTCGACTGCGCGGTCGCCCGCCTCGATGTCGACGCCGGCAGCCGCGTAGCTGGCACCTGTCTCAGTGGACATGACTGTGTGAGCTTTCTGTCGGGTACAGCTGGAGGGCTGCGGGGGATCTACGAGGGATCTTCGTGGGATCTACGAGGGACCGGAAACGGGCCACGGGGGCCGCCGGGCCGGGCACGGAGGCACCGGGCCCGGCGGCACGCGTCGTGGGGCTACGGGCGCCGGATGGCGGCGCTGGCAGCGGTCTCCACCGGAGCGGCCAGCTCCGTCTCCAGCAGCTGCTTGCCGAGCAGCTCGGGGTCGGGGAGCTCCATGGGGTACTCACCGTCGAAGCAGGCACGGCACAGGTTCGGCTTGGCGATGGTGGTCGCCTCGATCATGCCGTCGATGGAGATGTAGGCGAGCGAGTCGGCGCCGAGCGAGGTGCCGATCTCCTCGATGGTCATGCCGTTGGCGATCAGCTCCGCGCGGGTGGCGAAGTCGATACCGAAGAAGCAGGGCCACTTCACCGGAGGCGAGGAGATCCTGATGTGGACCTCGGCGGCGCCGGCCTCGCGGAGCATCCGGACCAGGGCGCGCTGGGTGTTGCCGCGGACGATGGAGTCGTCCACCACGACCAGGCGCTTGCCCTTGATGACTTCCTTGAGCGGGTTCAGCTTCAGCCGGATGCCCAGCTGGCGGATGGTCTGCGAGGGCTGGATGAAGGTCCGGCCGACGTAGGCGTTCTTGACCAGGCCGGCGCCGAACGGGATGCCGGAGGCCTCCGCGTACCCGATCGCGGCGGGCGTGCCGGACTCGGGCGTCGCTATCACCAGGTCGGCCTCGGCGGGCGCCTCCGCGGCCAGGCGGCGGCCCATCTCCACGCGGGAGAGGTACACGTTCCGGCCGGCGATGTCGGTGTCCGGGCGGGCCAGGTACACGTACTCGAAGACGCAGCCCTTCGGCCTCGCCTCGGCGAACCGGGAGGAGCGCAGGCCGTTCTCGTCTATCGCGACGAACTCGCCCGGCTCGATCTCGCGCACGTAGCTGGCGCCGCAGATGTCCAGGGCCGCCGACTCCGAGGCGACCACCCAGCCGCGCTCCAGGCGGCCCAGGACCAGCGGGCGGATGCCCTGCGGGTCGCGGGCGGCGTAGAGCGTGTGCTCGTCCATGAAGACCAGGGAGAAGGCACCGCGGACCTTCGGGAGGATCCGCGCGGCCGCCGCCTCGATGGACAGCGGCTTGCCGTCCTCGTCCGTCTGGCCGGCCAGCAGGGCCGTGACCAGGTCGGTGTCGTTGGTCGCGGCGGGGGCGGAGCCGTTGTTCCGCTCGGGCAGGTCGGCGACCATGCCGGCGAGTTCCGCCGTGTTCACCAGGTTGCCGTTGTGACCGAGGGCGATGGAGCCCTGAGCGGTCGCCCGGAAGGTGGGCTGGGCGTTCTCCCAGACGGAGGCCCCGGTGGTCGAGTAGCGGGCGTGTCCGACCGCGATGTGACCCTGGAGCGAGCTGAGGGAGGTCTCGTCGAAGACCTGGGACACGAGGCCCATGTCCTTGAAGACGAGGATCTGGGAGCCATTGCTGACCGCGATACCCGCGGATTCCTGACCCCGATGCTGGAGGGCGTAGAGCCCGAAGTACGTGAGCTTTGCGACCTCTTCACCCGGAGCCCAGACACCGAAGACGCCGCAAGCGTCCTGGGGGCCCTTTTCGCCGGGAAGCAGGTCGTGATTGAGGAGACCGTCACCACGAGGCACGTCTTCGAGTGTAGGGGAGAGCGGCCGTTGCGCCGAATGGGGTGGTGGTGGGACGAATGTCGGAGACGGCACCCCGAAGGCACCAGTCGGGAAGGCGTTTCCGCAGGTCAAGCGGCATGTGACGGTGCCGGTAGGAGGGCCTGGCCAGGGGGGCGCGGGACCCGTCGGGAGCCTTCCGGGGCCGGTACGAGTGAGGCGACGCACACCCGGTGGTCCCACGGAGCGGACAACGCCTCCACGGACCGTGACGTCCGGGGGCCGCAGCGACCCCGGCCGTGCGGCCGCTCAGCCCATCAGCGGCAGCCACGGGGACAGGTCCGCCCGCTCCCCGCTCGCGCTCACCGCGGCGGCCTCCCGGGCCCGCGCCCAGGTGAGCCGGCC
>NZ_JACADT010000490.1:0-4183 GCF_013421635.1 Streptomyces sp. UH6
ACCGCTTCCGGGCCGGGGGCCTCAGACGAGGCCGAGCCGCTCCGCCGCCGCGGCGGCGTCCACCGGCACGACCTCCGGGCGGGTCGGCGCGCCCATGACCGCCCAGTCGGGGTCCTTGAGCCCGTTGCCGGTCACGGTGCACACGATCCGCTGGCCCGGGTCGACCAGGCCGGCCTCGGTCGCCTTCAGCAGACCGGCCACCGACGCCGCCGACGCCGGCTCGACGAACACGCCCTCCTGCGAGGCCAGCAGCCGGTAGGCCCGCAGGATCTCACGGTCCGTCACCTCGTCGATCAGGCCGCCCGAGTCGTCCCGCGCCGCCTCCGCGTACTCCCAGGAGGCGGGGTTGCCGATCCGGATCGCCGTGGCGATGGTCTGCGGGTCCTTGACGACCTCGCCGCGCACCAGCGGCGCGCTCCCGGACGCCTGGAAGCCCCACATCCGCGGCTTGCGCGTCGCGAGCCCTTCCGCGGCGTACTCCCGGTAGCCCTTCCAGTACGCGGTGATGTTGCCCGCGTTGCCCACCGGCAGGACGTGCACGTCGGGGGCGTCGCCCAGCATGTCCACGATCTCGAAGGCAGCGGTCTTCTGCCCCTCGATCCGCACCGGGTTCACCGAATTGACCAGCGCCACCGGGTAGTTGTCGGACAGCGAGCGCGCCAGCGTGAGGCAGTCGTCGAAGTTGCCGTCGACCTGGAGGATCTTCGCGCCGTGGACCAGCGCCTGGCCCATCTTGCCGAGCGCGATCTTCCCCTGCGGCACCAGCACCGCGCACACCATGCCGGCGCGCACCGCGTAGGCGGCGGCCGAGGCGGACGTGTTGCCGGTGGACGCGCAGATGACCGCCTTCGCGCCTTCCTCCTTGGCCCGCGTGATCGCCATCGTCATCCCGCGGTCCTTGAACGAACCCGTCGGGTTCGCGCCCTCGACCTTGAGGTGTACCTCGCAGCCGGTGCGCTCGGAGAGCACCTGCGCGGGCACGAGCGGCGTGCCGCCCTCGCGGAGCGTCACGACCTCCGTCGTGTCGGAGACCGGAAGCCGGTCCCGGTACTCCTCGATGATTCCGCGCCACTGGTGAGTCTGAGTCATGACTCCGCCTACTCTCCTTCGACCCGCATGATGCTGGCGACGCCCCGGACGGTGTCCAGGCCGCGCAGCGCCTCGACGACCCCGCTGAGCGAGGCGTCGGACGCACGATGGGTGACGACGACGAGGGAGGCCTCGCCGTCCTTTCCCTGCTGACGCACGGTGTCGATCGACACGCCGTGCTCGGCAAAAACAGTGGCCACCTGGGCGAGCACGCCCGGCTTGTCGGCGACGTCCAGGCTGATGTGGTACCGCGTGACCACCTCGCCCATCGGCGACACCGGAAGCGCCGCGTACGCGGAGTCACCGGGACCGGTGGCCCCGGCCAGCCGGTTGCGGCAGACCGCGACCAGGTCGCCCAGCACGGCCGAGGCGGTGGGCGAACCACCCGCGCCCGGCCCGTAGAACATCAGCTGACCGGCCGCCTCGGACTCCACGAACACCGCGTTGTACGCGCCGCGCACCGAGGCGAGCGGGTGGGTGAGCGGGATCATCGCGGGGTGCACCCGGGCCGTGACCGAGCCGCCGTCCGCCGCCCGCTCGCAGATGGCGAGCAGTTTGATGGTGCAGCCCATCTCCTTGGCGGAGGCGAAGTCCGCGGCGGTCACCTCGGTCATGCCCTCGCGGTACACGTCGTCGAGGAGGACCCGGGAGTGGAAGGCGATGCCGGACAGGATCGCGGCCTTGGCCGCGGCGTCGAAGCCCTCGACGTCGGCCGTCGGGTCGGCCTCGGCGTACCCCAGCGCGGTCGCCTCGTCCAGCGCCTCCTGGTAGCCGGCGCCGGTGGTGTCCATCTTGTCGAGGATGAAGTTGGTCGTGCCGTTGACGATGCCCAGCACCCGGTTGACCTTGTCGCCGGCCATCGACTCGCGCAGCGGCCGGATCAGCGGGATGGCGCCCGCCACCGCCGCCTCGTAGTACAGGTCCCGGCCCTGCTCCTCGGCGGCCGCGTGCAGCGCCGCGCCGTCCTGCGCGATGAGCGCCTTGTTCGCGGACACCACGGAGGCGCCGTGCTGGAACGCGGTGGTGATCAGCGTCCGGGCCGGCTCGATCCCGCCGATCACCTCGACGACGACGTCGATGTCGCCCCGTTTGACCAGGGCGGTCGCGTCGGTGGTGATCAGCGAGGGGTCGATCCCGGCCCGTACCCGGTCCGGACGGCGGACGGCGACGCCGGCCAGCTCCACCGGCGCGCCGATCCGCGCGGCGAGGTCGGCCGCGTGCGTCGTCATGATGCGCGCCACCTCTGAGCCGACCACTCCACAGCCCAGCAGCGCCACCTTCAGCGGACGCGTACGCATCATCCGACCTCGTTTCCTCATACCGGTCAACGGTTGTCCAGTCTCAGGCACCGGACGGAAAAATCTTCCATTCGTCCGGATCCTGAGACCCAGGTTTCCGGGATCTTCCCGGGTTTCCGGCGGCTTTTCCGCCGGACGTTCTCACCTCACCCGACGTCGAGACGGAGCAGGTCCTCCTCCGTCTCACGGCGGACGATCACCCGGGTGTCACCGTTCCTGACGGCGAGCACCGGCGGGCGCAGCACGTGGTTGTAGTTGCTCGCCATGGAGCGGCAGTAGGCGCCGGTGGCGGGCACCGCGATCAGGTCGCCGGGCGCGAGGTCGGCCGGCAGGAAGGCGTCCCTGACCAGGATGTCACCACTCTCGCAGTGCTTGCCGACCACGCGGGCGAGCATCGGCTCGGCGTCGCTGGTCCGCGAGACGAGGGCGACGGAGTACTCGGCGTCGTAGAGCGCGGTGCGGATGTTGTCCGACATCCCGCCGTCCACCGACACGTACGTCCGCAGCCCGTCGAGCGGCTTCAGCGTCCCCACCTCGTACAGCGTGAAGGCGGTGGGCCCGACGATCGCCCGTCCCGGCTCCACGGAGATCCGCGGCACGGCCAGCCCGGCGCCCTCGCACTCCCGGGCGACGATCTCGCCGAGCGACTTGGCGATCTCGTGCGGCCCCTGCGGGTCGTCGTCGCTGGTGTAGGCGATGCCGAGGCCGCCGCCGAGGTCGATCTCGGGCAGTTCGACACCGTGCTCGTCGCGGATCTCGGCCAGCAGCCCGACGACCCGCCGCGCGGCGACCTCGAACCCGGCCATGTCGAAGATCTGCGACCCGATGTGGCTGTGGATGCCGGCCAGCTCCAGCCCGTCCAGCTTCAGCGCCCGGCGCACCGCCTCGGCGGCCTGCCCGCCGGCCAGCGGGATGCCGAACTTCTGGTCCTCGTGCGCGGTGGCGATGAACTCGTGGGTGTGCGCCTCGACGCCGACGGTGACGCGGATCAGCACCTTCTGCCGCACCCCGTGCGACTGCGCGACGTGGGCGACGCGCACGATCTCCTGGAACGAGTCGAGCACGATGTGCCCGACCCCGACGGTCACCGCCCGCTCGATCTCGGCGAGCGACTTGTTGTTGCCGTGGAACGCGATCCGCCCGGCGGGCATCCCGGCGGCCAGCGCGGTCGCCAGCTCGCCGGAGGAGCAGACGTCGAGGTTCAGCCCTTCCTCGTGCAGCCACCGCACGACGGCCTTCGACAGGAACGCCTTGCCCGCGTAGTACACGTCGGCGCCCTCACCGAACGCCTCCCGCCAGGCGCGGGCGCGTCCGCGGAAGTCGTCCTCGTCCATCACGTAGGCCGGGGTGCCGTGCTCCCGGGCGATCTCCCGGACGTCGACCCCGCCCACGCGGACGGCGCCGTCCGCGTCACGGGTCACCGAGCCCGCCCAGACCTTGGGGTCGAGGGCGTTGAGGTCGGCGGGCGGGGCGGTGTAGTGGCCCTCGGTGAGGACGTCGGCGTGACGGGGCCCGGCGGGGTGTGCGGAACGGCTCATCGTCTGTGTCTCTGCGTCTCTCTTCGGCTCCGGCCGGCTTCTGTTTCGCCTGGTCAGAGATGTTCGGGTGCGTCGATGCCGAGCAGGTCGAGGCCACCGGCCAGCACCGTCCCGGCGGCTTCGGCGAGCGCGAGCCGGGCGCGGTGGGCGGCCGAGGGTTTCTCCTCCCCCGTCGGCAGCACCGGGGCGCACGTCAGGAACTCCAGCGTGGCGTCGGCGACCGTCACCAGGTGCCGGGCCAGCCGGTCCGGGGCGTGG
>NZ_JACADT010000491.1:0-4177 GCF_013421635.1 Streptomyces sp. UH6
GCCATCGGCGCGCCGGACGCCGACGCCGCCGAGGGTCCGGAGCCGCTGGACGGTCCCGGCGGTGCCGTGGAGATCTCCGACCAGCCGCAGCCGCGCCCGATGGACGACGAGCTGCCCCCGGAGCCCCTGGACAACCCGCGCCGGCTGCTGGTGTGGCCCGCACCGGACCCGACCACCCAGCAGGCGCTGAACGACCGCGGCTACCGCCCGGTGGTGGTCAACTCCCGCGAGGAGGTCGACGCCCAGATCGCGGCGTTCCCGGCCGCGCTCTTCGTCGACCCGCTGACCGGCCCGATCACCCGGACCGCCCTGCAGTCGCTGCGGGAGGCCGCGGTGGCCGCCGAGGTGCCGGTGATGGTGACGGCGGGGCTGGCGCAGGCGTCCCGTGAGGAGGCGTACGGCGCCGACCCGGCGGTGCTCTTCAAGGCGCTGGCGCCGCGGGACAGCGAGCAGCACCCGCCGCGGGTGCTGCTGATCGAGGGACGCGACGAGATCGCCCTGGCGATGACCGCGTCGCTGGAGCGGCGTGGCATGCAGGTCGGGCGGGCCGTCGACGACACCCAGGCCGCGGCGGTCGCCGCCCAGATACTGCCCAACCTGGTGGTGATGGACCTGATGCGGATGGACCGGAGCCGGGCAGGCATCCTCGACTGGCTCCGCGCGAACGGCCGTCTCAGCCGCACCCCGCTGGTGGTCTACACGGCGCCCGTGGAGCCGGCCGCGCTGCCGGGGCTGGCCTCGGGGGAGTCGGTGCTGTTCCTGGCCGAGCGGTCCACCGAGGAGGAGGTCCAGCAGCGTCTGGTCGACCTGCTGGCGCGCATCGGCACCAACTGACCCGAGCGGACGGAAGGGGCGCCCCGCGGCCGGCCCGCGGGGCGCCCCTTCGCGCTGCGTGCGCCGGACGTCAGAGGGTGGTCACGTCCAGCTCGCCGTCCGCGTACTGCTTGCGCACGACCTTCTTGTCGAACTTGCCGACGCTGGTCTTGGGCACCGCCGCGATCCGCGTCCACCGCTCCGGCAGCTGCCACTTGGCGATGCCGCCCTCGCCGCCCAGGAAGTCGCGCAGTTCCTCGAAGCCGGTCCCGGCGCCGTCCTGGAGGACGACCGCGGCCAGCGGGCGCTCGCCCCACTTGTCGTCCGGCACGGCCACCACGGCGGCCTCGGCGACCTGCGGGTGGGCCATCAGCGCGTTCTCCAGCTCCACCGAGGAGATCCACTCGCCGCCGGACTTGATGACGTCCTTGGCCCGGTCGGTGAGGGTCAGGAAGCCGTCGGCGTCGATCACGCCGACGTCACCGGTCTTCAGCCAGCCGTCCTCGCTGAACTTGTCGTCGGGGCGCAGCGGCGCGCCGTCGGGGCCGTTGTAGTAGGCGCCCGCGATCCACGGGCCGCGCACCTCCAGCTCGCCGGCCGAGACGCCGTCCCAGGGCAGGCGCTCGCCGTTCGGGCCGGTCAGGCGGGCCTCCACGCCCGCCGGGAAGCGGCCCTGCGTGGTGCGGTAGGCGAACTCCTCGTCGGTGCCCGGCTCGACGTGGGCCGGCGGGCGGGCGACCGTGCCCAGCGGGGAGGTCTCGGTCATGCCCCAGGCGTGGACGACGCGCATGCCGAACTCGTCGAAGGCCTTCATCAGCGCGGGCGGGCAGGCGGCGCCGCCGATGGTGACCTGGGTGAGCGAGGAGACGTCGCGCGGCTTGGCCTTGAGGTCGGCGAGCAGGCCCTGCCAGATGGTGGGGACGGCGGCGGCGTGGGTGGGCCGGACCGTCTCGATCATCTCGGCGAGCGGGGCGGGCTGGAGGAAACGGTCCGGCATCAGCATGCTGACGCCGGTCATGAAGGTGGCGTGCGGGATGCCCCAGGCGTTGACGTGGAACTGGGGGACGACGACCAGGGAGACGTCGCTGTCGGTCAGGCCCATCGACTGGCTCATGTTGACCTGCATGGAGTGCAGGTAGATGGAGCGGTGGGAGTAGACGACGCCCTTGGGGTCGCCGGTGGTGCCGGAGGTGTAACACATGGCGGCGGCCTGCCGCTCGTCCAGCCGGGGCCAGTCGTAGCTGCCAGGCTTGTCCGCGATCAGCGCCTCGTACTCGTGCACCCGGACGCCCGCGCCGTCCAGCACGGAGGTGTCGCCGGGGCCGGCCACCACGACGTGCTCGACGGTGGGGAGCTGCGGCAGCAGCGGGGCGAGCAGCGGCAGCAGGGTGCCGTTGACGATGATCACCTTGTCCGCGGCGTGGTTGACGATCCAGGCCAGCTGCTCGGCGGGCAGGCGGAGGTTGAGGGTGTGCAGCACCGCGCCCATCGACGGGATGGCGAAGTAGGCCTCCACGTGCTGGCAGTTGTTCCACATGAGGGTCGCGACCCGGTCGTCGTCGCGGACCCCCAGGTCGTCCCGCAGGGCATGGGCGAGCCGGGCCGCCCTACGGCCCACCTCGGCGAAGGTACGGCGCTCCGGGGCCCCCTCTCCGGTCCAGGTGATGACCTCCGAACGACCGTGAACGGTCGTGCCGTGGGCCAGGATTCGCGAGACCGTCAGCTCGACGTCCTGCATCGTGCTCTGCACCGGTGCCTCCCCGGGGAACGCGCGTCATTACGCGTGGGTAAGTTTCCGCAGATTCTGCACAGCGCAGGGCGCTCCCGTCACTACCCGGCGGGATGCAATTCGGGGTCTTTCCGCAGCTTGACCAGTGCGCGGGAGAGTGCGGACTTCACCGTGCCCACCGAGACGCCGAGCAATTCGGCCGTGCGGGCCTCGCTGAGGTCCTCGTAGTAGCGGAGCACCACGATGGCGCGCTGGCGGTCCGGAAGGCGCAGGACGGCCCGCCACAGGGCGTCGCGCGTCGCCTGGCGTTCGGCCGGGTCGGCCGGTCCGGCCGCTCCGGCGGTGGCGTCACGGGGCTCGGGCAGGGTGTCGCTGGGGAACTCGTCGACGCGTCGACGACGCCACTGGGAGGTGCGGGTGTTGACCAGGGCACGGCGGACGTAGCCGTCGAGGGCGCCGTGGTCGGCGATGCGGTCCCAGTGGAGGTAGGTACGGGCGAGGGCGGTCTGGAGCAGGTCCTCCGCGTCCCCGGGGTCGTTGGTCAGCGACCGGGCGGTGCGCAGCAGCACCGGCCGACGGGCCTGGACGTACGACGAGAAGGAGGCGTAGGAGGTCGCGCGCGGCGGTGGCGGTGACGTCCTGGCGGTCATGTACTCACGCTAGGAGCCAACGGCCCGCGGCGGATCGGCCACAGGGCCCGGGCATCGTCCCCCGCAGGGCGGAGAGAAGGGGGCGGCCCACCTCCTGAAGACGGAGGGTGGTCTAGGGGTTCCCCCAGGGACGCCGGGCGCGGAGGCGCGGGCGGGCCGGCCGGGGACGTCGCCGTCCGCGCGGCACGGGTGCGGCGCAGGTGTGGCCCGCGGAGGGCACACGCGGGCAGACGCAGGGCACACGCGGACAGACGTGGGGCAGACGTGGGGCACAGGCGGGACAGACGTGAGGCACTGGCGGGGCAGACGGACGGCGTACGCACGACACACGTGCGCGCGACGGTGTCCGAGGCACCGTCGCGCGCACGCGAATCCCCATGAAGCACGCTCCGTCCGCGACCGCCGGGCCCTAGCGCTCCGGCGGCCGCGGCTCCCTCACCACAGACCTCCCCGGCCGGCCTCGTATCCCTCGGTGGACCGCGCGCCCACCGGGGGACCGCCGCCGCGCGCCGCCGCGTCGCATACGCGGGCCGTGCGGGTGGATGCCATCTGGTTCCTCCTTAGTGGGTGGGCCGACACGAACACCGAGTCACGAGAAGGGCTGATTCCCTCCGGGCCGGCGAGCCGCCCCGTCGGACGGGGCGGTTGACCGGACCGTCCCGCTGCTGCGTCTCTCGCCCCCAGACATGCCCAGCACATCCCGGACGAACCGCCCGGTGCGGGCGGTTCGCTCGCAAGCGTGACGTGCCGCCGATAAACCCCCGGACGGGAACATTCCTCCACGGCCGCGCCGTCCGTCGACCGTCACGTGCGCCGACGCCACGCCCCGCGCGGACCGCGCGGTCCGCGGGACGGGAGGGGGGTCCGTCGGCGGGCGTCCACGGGGGCCGGCCCCACCCGAAGTGTCGTGTCACCACCAGTGAAGCCGCGCGTGCGGACCGCTTGGCTACAGGGAAGACAGGACGTCCTGGGAGGGGCCATGAAT
>NZ_JACADT010000492.1:0-4173 GCF_013421635.1 Streptomyces sp. UH6
CAGCGCCCGCACCCGGTCCAGCGCGCCGTTGAACCGGTTGTGGTCACCGACGATCGGCCCGGTCGAGGTGTACTGCCACATCGTGTAGTACGGCCACCCGGCCGGCAGCGTCCCCACCGCGGTGGCGTACCGCGCGACCCAGAGCGGGTTGGTGGCGCCGAAGCCGCTGTTGTTCCCGGTGCACTGGGTCCACCAGCTGGTGGCGGTGTAGATCACCGCGTCCCGTCCGGTCCGCGCCTTGTAGGTGGTGACGAAGTCACGGATCCACGCCACCATCTGGCTCTGCGTCTTCCCGTAGCAGGTGTCCCCGTACGGGTTCCACTCGATGTCCAGCACACCCGGCAGGGTCTTGCCGTCGCGGGACCATCCGCCCCCGTTGTCGACGAAGTAGTTGGCCTGGGTGGCGCCGCTCGTGGTGTCCGGGGTGGCGAAGTGGTAGGTGCCGCGGATCATCCCGACGTTGTACGAGCCGTTGTACTGCTGCGTGAAGTACGTGTTCTTGTAGTACGTGCCTTCGGTGGCCTTGACGTAGGCCCACTTCACCCCGCTGTTCCACAGCCCGGCCCAGTCCACGTTGCCCTGGTGGCTGCTGACGTCGACGCCCTCGGTCTGGGTGGCGGCGGCGCCGATGCCGGAGGGCGTGCCCTGCCGGCCGTCGTGGGCCAGGACGCCCATGCCCAGGTGGGCCGAGCCGCGGGCCGGAACGGCGCCGGCCGCGTCGGAGGCGGCGGCCGAGGCGGGGGTGGCGGTGGACACGGCGAGGGCCGCGAGGAGCGCGCCGACGAGGACGGCGCGCGAGGGTCTGAGCACGGACATGCGTACCTCCGGTGAGGGGAGCTGAAAGCGATGCTTGGCGCGAACATGTCAGTGGTGCCGGGATCGACGCTACGCCCGTAGAGCTCCCCCGAAAAGAGCGCACACCCCCGCTCCGGCCCGACGGATCCGCCGTTCGCCGGAATCCGGCCACCCGGCTTGGCAGGATGGAGGCCATGTCCGCCGCGTACACCCCGGCGTCGGCCGGGGAGACCGAAGCCCCTGTCGTCGTGGACCGCCGCACCGGCCCCCACGGCGAGATCGTCCTGCGCCGCCACGGCGCGCTGCTGCAGATCATCGCCAACGGCTGCTTCCTGATGGACACCTCCGACGGCCGCTCCGAGCGCCTGCTGGTCGACGCGGCCGCCCGCGCCCTCGACGAGGCGGGCGGCCGCCCGGAACCGCACCTGCTGATCGGCGGCCTGGGTGTCGGGTTTTCGCTCGCACACGCCGCGGCCGACCCGCGATGGGGCCGGATCACGGTGGTCGAGCGCGAGTCCGCGGTGATCGACTGGCACCGCTCCGGACCCCTGTCGCACCTCACGGCCGAGGCCCTCGCGGACCCGCGCGCGGAGATCGTCGAGGCCGACCTGATTCGTTATCTGGATGTGACATCCCACACCTGGGACGCCCTGTGCCTGGACATCGACAACGGCCCCGGATGGACCGTCGACGAGGGCAACGACAGCCTCTACTCACCGGCCGGACTCGCAAGCTGCGCAAGGGTTTTGCGGCCTGACGGAGTGCTGGCCGTGTGGTCCGCCCAGCCGTCCGCGAAATTCGAAGGTAGCTTGCGGAATGCCGGATTCCGGCAGGTGCGTACCGATCAGGTCCCCGTTGCCCGAGGAGTCCCCGACGTGGTGCACCTCGCGCTGCGGCCCGGGATGGCTCTCGCCGGGTGAATCCCCGTACGCTGCCCCTTGGCGCCGATCACCGGCGCCGTGACCGCAGGCATGGGAATCACCCCACGGATTCCGGAAAGCACACCAGGGGCGGGCGATGGAGCAGACACACACCTCGCACAGCGGAAGCACGGCGACGCAGGGCGCGCAGCGCAGAGTCCTGGTGGTCGAGGACGACCCGACGATCGTCGACGCCATCGCGGCCCGCTTGCGCGCCGAGGGATTCCTGGTGCAAACGGCGGGCGACGGACCGGCCGCCGTGGACACCGCGGAGGCCTGGCAGCCCGACCTGCTGATCCTCGACGTCATGCTGCCCGGCTTCGACGGCCTCGAGGTCTGCCGCCGCGTGCAGGCCCAGCGTCCGGTGCCGGTGCTGATGCTCACCGCGCGTGACGACGAGACGGACATGCTGGTGGGCCTCGGCGTCGGCGCCGACGACTACATGACCAAGCCGTTCTCCATGCGGGAGCTGGCGGCGCGCGTCCACGTGCTGCTGCGCCGCATGGAGCGCGCCGCGCTGGCCGCCGCCACGCCGCGCTCGGGCGTGCTGCGCCTGGGCGAGCTGGAGATCGACCACGCGCAGCGCAGGGTGCGGGTCCGCTCCGAGGACGTCCACCTGACGCCCACCGAGTTCGACCTGCTGGTGTGCCTGGCCAACACCCCGCGCGCGGTGCTCTCCCGTGAGCAGCTGCTGGCCGAGGTGTGGGACTGGGCCGACGCCTCCGGCACCCGGACCGTCGACAGCCACATCAAGGCGCTGCGCCGGAAGATCGGCGCCGAGCGCATCCGCACGGTGCACGGCGTGGGCTACGCCCTGGAGACGCCGACGCCGTGACCAGCGATCCGGCGGGCGGGAGCCCGGTGGGCGGGCGCAGACCGTACGGGCCGCCGTGCCCGCGGCGGGGCATGCGCCCGTTCTCGATCAAGACCAAGCTGTGCGTCCTGGTCGTGGCCTCGGTACTGATCACCACGGGTTTCCTGCTGATAGCGCTGCGCACGGACACCGAGCTGCGCTTCGTCATGGTCTTCTCCATGATCGCCACACTGCTGATCACCCAGTTCGTGGCGCAGTCGCTGACCGCGCCGCTGGACGCGATGACCGGCGTGGCCCGGGCCATCGCGCACGGCGACTACGGCCGCCGGGTCAGCGAGAACCGGCGGGACGAACTCGGCGACCTGTCCCGGGCGATCAACCGGATGGCCGACGAGCTGGACACCCAGGACCGCCAGCGCAAGGAGCTCGTGGCCAACGTCTCGCACGAACTGCGCACCCCCATCGCCGGCCTGCGCGCGGTGCTGGAGAACGTGGTGGACGGCGTCTGCGAGGCGGACCCGGAGACCATGCGGACGGCGCTGCGGCAGACCGAGCGGCTGGGCCGGCTGGTGGACACCCTGCTGGACCTGTCCCGGCTGGACAACGGCGTGGTGCCGCTGAAGGCCCGCACCTTCGAGGTCTGGCCGTACCTGTCCGGGATCATCAAGGAGGCCGGGATGGTCGCCGCGGCCCGCCCTGGCCTCGCCTCCGGCTCCGGCACCCACACCCGCAGCGACGTCCACCTCCACCTGGACGTGCAGCCCACGCACCTGACCGCGCACGCGGACCCCGAGCGGCTGCACCAGGTCCTCGCCAACCTCATCGACAACGCGATGAAGCACAGCCCGGCCCGCGGCCGGGTCACCGTGCGCGCCCGGGGCGGCCCGTACCCGGGCTCCCTGACGCTGGAGGTCCAGGACGAGGGTCCGGGCATCCCGCGCGCCGAGTGGCACCGGGTCTTCGAACGTTTCAACCGGGGCTCCGCCGCGCCGTCCCACGGTCCGGGCAGCGACGGCGGTACCGGTCTCGGTCTCGCCATCGCCCGCTGGGCCGTCGAGCTGCACGGCGGACGCATCCGTGTGGCCGAATCCGATCGCGGCTGTCGCATACTCGTCACCCTTCCGGGGGCGCTCCCGAAGCAGGGTTGACGTAAAGTTCGAACCAAGAACCCTTCAAGATCGAGCGGCGTCCGCGCCGGTCGGGCACGTGTGAGCACGTGGAAGGGGGGAACAGGCGCGTACGGAAGCCGTGCGCGGCTTACGCCGTCGTACCCGTACACACCTGTTTCCTAGGGGAACCCCGGTTGTTTCCCGCCATTTCCGCCGCCGAAACACGTCTGCGGATGTGACTTGCGCGACGATGACCGGGCCCGGCCTGACCATCCCTGCCGGGGAGGCGTAGCCTTTGTTCCCGCTGTCCATAACCTTGTGAAGCGGAAGAGGGCGGTTGCCGCCGTGTCGCCACAGTCCAGTAACTCGAGTGTCTCGACCGACGCAGGCTCGGCGGGTAACCCCGCCGCTGCGTTCGGCGCCAATGAGTGGCTCGTCGACGAGATCTATCAGCAGTACCTCCAGGACCCGAATTCGGTAGACCGCGCCTGGTGGGACTTCTTCGCCGACTACAAGCCGGGCTCCTCCGCCCAGC
>NZ_JACADT010000493.1:0-4167 GCF_013421635.1 Streptomyces sp. UH6
CACGGCCGGCGCCACCGGCGACCTCCCGGTGTACATGACCTCGCGGTAGCGGAAGTCGCGGCCGTAGGCCCAGTCGAGCAGGGCCGCGCTGCGGCGCACGATCCTCGTGTTGTGGGACGCCATGATGAAGGTGGTCACCCAGCCGGACAGGCCGGGGTCGACGGTGCCGGCCCGGCGCAGCGCGTGGTCCGGCTGAGCGCCGAGATCGGGTTCGCGGTCCCGGTCGGGGCTGAGGGCGTAGGGGTCGGCGACGACCCTCGCCAGGGCCGGGTCGGCGGCGACGGCCGCCATCTGGGTGATGCCGGAGTCGACGGTGCCGCCGCTCATGCCGCCCTTGAGGGCCGCCACGAGCGTGGTGTCGGTCATCCGGCCGGCTCCGTCCTCGGCCAGCCTGCGGTGGAGCAGATAGGCGTTCAGGTCGGAGGGGACCGAGTCGAACCCGCAGGAGTTGACGATCTTCGCGCCGGAGTCGGCGGCGATCCGGTGGAACCGGTCGACGCAGTCGCGGACGAACAGCGGCTCGCCGGTGAGGTCGGCGTAGTGGGTTCCGGCCCGGGCACAGGCCTCGGCCAGGGGCAGGCCGTAACGGGCGTAGGGGCCGACCGTGGTGACGACGACCGTGGTCCGCGCCGCCATCGCCGCCAGGGCGTCGGGAGTGCCCGCGTCCACGACGATCGTCCGCCATCCGGCGGCGCCGTGGCCAAGTCTCCGCAGGAGGGCCTCCAGCTTCTCCGGCGAGCGGCCCGCCACCGCGATCCGGGTGCCGGCGGGGGCGGCCCGGACCAGGTACTCGGCGGTGAGCGCCCCCACGAAGCCGGTGGCGCCGAACAGGACCAGGTCGAACTCTCGCCCGTTCATCCGGTGCGCTCCGTTTCCTCGCCCGCGACCGACCGCGGAAGGTGCTGGTCCACGGAGTCTTCCACGGCGTGGTGGACCCTGGACACCCCGGACACCCCGGGCGCCCCGGACACCCCGGACGCCCCGGAAGCCTCGGTGGGTGCGCCGGCCGCCGCACCCGCCGGGAGCGGGAGGCGGGCGGCCCCCTCCGGGGAGTGAGGGGCGTCGCGCCCCGGAGGGGTAGGGGCGCGCGGTGGCCGGCGACGGACAGCGGAGTTGTCCGGCAGTCCCGTCGCTCTCGCCCGGCGATCCGGGAGTGCCGCCGACTCCCGCGCCCCTGCACTGACGAGGTAACCGGCAGGCGTCCCGGAGCGCTTGCCGAACGGCCACCGGGGCGGCGCGCCCCGCGCCCGCGCTCCGGGGTGTTCGCCCAGCTCACGGCCGTGGTCTCGGACCCGGGAGGGCGCCCGCGGCGGGCGGGCGAACGGGTGACGGACAATGGGCCCGACCGGCCTGACGGCACCGGACGCACGACGCTCCCCACCAGGGGCCCACGGCGGTCCCCACGGCGGACCCACGCGGAGGGACGACGACCATGACCGACTGGCTCACCGTGCTCACCACCACCGACTCCCCGGAGAAGGCGCAGGCGCTGGCGCGTGTCGCCGTGGAGGCGCGGGTCGCGGCCTGCGCGCAGATCGCCGGGCCGGTGACGTCGGTGTACCGCTGGAGGGGCGAGGTGGAGGCTGCACAGGAGTGGCAGGTGCTGTTCAAGACCACTGCGGCCCGGTACGACGCCCTGGAAGCGTGTCTGCGTGCCGCGCACGACTACGAGACACCCGAGATCATCGCCACGCCTGTCGTGCGGGGCGACGCGGCGTACCTGCGGTGGATCGAGGAGGAGACGGCGCGGGACGCGCAGAGGGACGTGGCGCAGCCGCCGGTGCGGGGGCAGGCGCAGGACTCGGACGCGGGGCCGGGTACGCGGCACGGCGGGGCGGGGGCGGCGCAGTGACCGGGCGCATCGGGCGGACCCGGCGGCTCCCGGTCTTCGTCTACGGCACGCTGCGCCCCGGCGGGCTCTACCACCCCGACTTCCTCCTCGGCCGCACCACCGCCGAGGAGCCCGCCACCCTGCGGGGCGCGGTCCTGCACGAGGGACCCGGCTACCCGTACGCGCTCGAGGACACGCACACGGGCACGGACACGGCCACGGGCGGGGGCACGGGCAGGGACGGGGACGCCGTGGCCACCGTCGTGCGGGGCGAGTTGATGATGCTGCGGGAGGACGGCTACGAACAGGTGCTGGCGGCTCTGGACCGGCTCGAGGACCACCGCCCGGGCGACCCGTCCAGCCTCTACCTCCGCGTCGTCCGCGAGGTCACCCGGACCGCCGACGGGGCGCCGGTCGCCGCCTGGGTCTACCTCGCCGCCCCGCGCCTGGCGGCCCGGCTGCGGGCCGAGGCGCGGATCGTCACGAGCGGGGACTGGTTCGTCCGCTGACCTCGTCCACGGCGCGTTCCACGCGGACCGCGCAGGTCTTGAACTCCGGCATCCGGGAGACGGGGTCCAGCGCCGGGTTGGTGAGCGTGTTGACCCGGCCCTCGCCGTACCAGTGGAACGGCATGAAGACGGTGTCCGGCCGGATCGTGCCGGTGACACGGGCCGGGGCGTACGCCCGCCCGCGCCGCGACACGACCGCGAGCCGGTCCCCCTCGGCCACCCCGAGCCGCTCCGCCAGCCGCGGGTGGAGCTCCACGAACGGCCCGGGCGCCGCCGCGTTCAGTTCGGCGACCCGGCGGGTCTGCGCACCGGACTGGTACTGGGAGACCACCCGCCCGGTGGTGAGCAGCAGCGGGAACTCCTCGTCCGGCTCCTCCGCCGACGCCCGGTGGGCGACCGGCACGAAGCGGGCCCGGCCGTCCGGGTGGGCGAACCGGTCGAGGAACAGCCGGGGCGTGCCCGGGTGCGGGGCGGCGCCCGCCTCCTCCGGTTCCGGTGCGGGCCAGAACACGCCGTTCTCCGCGGCCAGCCGCCGGTAGGTGATCCCGGAGTAGTCCGCGAGGCCGCCGGCGCTGGCCCGGCGCAGTTCCTCGAAGACCTCCTCGGGGTCCTCGGAGAACCCCTTCTCGACACCGAGCCGGGCGGCCAGCTCACGCATCACGTGCAGGTCGCCGCGCACCCCCTCGGGCGGGGTGAGGGCCTGCCGTCGCAGCAGCACCCGGCCCTCCAGGCTGGTCGTGGTGCCGGTCTCCTCGGCCCACTGGGTCACCGGGAGCACCACGTCGGCCAGCGCCGCCGTCTCGGAGAGCACCACGTCGGCCACGGCGAGGAAGTCCAGCGAGCGGATCCGCTCCTCGACGTGCGCGGCGCGCGGCGCGGAGACCACCGGGTTGGACCCCATCAGCAGCAGCGCGCGGATGTCGGTGCCGAGGGCGTCCAGGAGTTCGTAGGCGCTGCGGCCGGGGCCGGGCAGCGAGTCCGGGTCGACGCCCCACACCTCCGCGACGTGGCGGCGCGCCTCGGGGTCGTCGAGCTTGCGGTAGCCGGGCAGCTGGTCCGCCTTCTGGCCGTGCTCGCGCCCGCCCTGGCCGTTGCCCTGCCCGGTGAGGCAGCCGTAGCCGGAGTACGGGCGCCCAGGGCGGCCGGTGGCCAGGCAGAGGTTGATCCACGCGCCCACCGTGTCGGTCCCCTTGGACTGCTGCTCGGGGCCGCGCGCGGTGAGCACCATCGCCGCCTCGGGCTCGCAGAACATCCGCACCGCCTCGCGGAGCTGGGGCACCGGCACACCGGTGATCCGCTCCACGTACTCCGGCCAGTGCGCCATCGCCGCGGCCCGGGCCTCCTCCCAGCCGGTGGTCCGCCCGGCGATGTACTCCTCGTCGGTCCGCCCCTCGGCGACGACCAGGTGCAGCAGGCCCAGCGCCAGGGCGAGATCGGTGCCCGGGCGGGGCGCGATGTGCAGGTCGGCCTGCTCGGCGGTGCGGGTGCGGCGCGGGTCGATCACGATCAGCGTGCCGCCGTTGTCGCGGAGTTCGGTGAAGTAGCGCAGCGACGGCGGCATGGTCTCGGCCGGGTTGGAGCCGACCAGGATCACGCACCCGGTGCGCGGGATGTCCTCCAGCGGGAACGGCAGCCCCCGGTCCAGCCCGAACGCCCTGGTCCCGGCGGCCGCCGCGGACGACATGCAGAACCGCCCGTTGTAGTCGATCTGCGAGGTGCCGAGCGCCACCCGGGCGAACTTGCCCAGCGTGTACGCCTTCTCGTTGGTGAGGCCGCCGCCGCCGAAGACGCCCACCGCGTCCGCGCCGTGCCGCGCCCGGGTGCCGG